>CAZPIR010000595.1:0-2574 GCA_964586085.1 uncultured Anaerolineaceae bacterium
ATTAAAAACCAGAAGGCAAAATTTTCATTCTGACTTCTGGCTTCTGACTACTGATTACTGGCTTTTGTCCTCAGAAAATCTCAATGCCGGCACCACATCCAAATCCCAGCCACTGCACACCCCGCGTTCCCAGTGTCGCCACGCCGCCGCCGCAATCATCGCGCCATTGTCCATGCACAACTTGATCGGCGGAATCACGAGCGGCACTTGAGCGCGTTCAATCATCGTCTTGCGTAAACAGGCATTCGCCGCCACGCCGCCCGCCAGTACAACTTGCGCCGCGCCATATTCCTCCGCCGCGCGCATCGTTTTTTCGGCGAGCACATCTGCAACCGCAACCTGGAAACTCGCGGCAATGTCGGGAACTGGTAATCGCTTGCCCTCAAATTTTTGGACGAGATGCAGAACCGCCGTCTTGAGTCCACTGAACGAAAAATCGTATGTGCCACGCAACCACGCGCGCGGCAATTTGAATGCGTCGGGATTGCCCTGCTCGGCGGCTTTTTGAATTGCTGGACCACCGGGATACGTCAGCCCCAACAATCGCGCGACCTTGTCGAACGCTTCGCCCGCCGCGTCGTCGAGCGTGCAACCGAGTTGTTGATAATCGCCGTGACCACGCATCAACACCAATTCGCTGTGCCCGCCCGACACCAACAACGCGACAAGTGGAAATGGATTTTCGACCTGGGCATTGCTCGCGCCATCAAGCCAACTCGCGTAAATGTGTCCTTCGAGATGATTGACGCCGATGAGGGGCAAATCGTTCGCAAACGCGATGCCCTTGGCCGCATTCACACCGACGAGAAGCGAGCCAGCCAATCCAGGTCCGTGCGTCACCGCGATCGCGGCGAGATCGCCGAACGACACATTTGCCGTCTTGAGTGATTCTTCGATGACCGGGATAATTTTGAGGACGTGCTCACGCGAAGCAATCTCCGGGTAGACGCCACCGTACTGCGCGTGAATTTCGATTTGCGACGCGACGACATTCGAGAGAATGCTGTGCCCGTCTTGCACGACTGACGCGGCGGTTTCATCGCACGAGGTTTCAATACCGAGGATTAAAGACATAGGTTTCAGGTTCCAGGTTTCAGATTCCCAACCAACCTAAAACCTGGAACCTGAAACATTAAACTCACTGCGGAAGTGTTGCAAAGTACACTTGATTGCCGTTGACGAAAATGAGCCGACGACTCGCTTCGTCCACCGTAATCGTTTTGAGCGCGGCGAACGTGTCGCGCACCTGACTGCTGGGTTTGAACTGGCGCACGAATCGCCCATTGCCCTTGTCAATCTGCACAATGCGTTGATTGCCGGCATCGGCAACGTACAGCCCACTCATGTTCGCGGCGGAGACCAGCGCGACCGGATTTTTGAACGGCACTTCCAACTCGCGCACACGCAAATCGTTCGGTTTGCCGGAGGTGTACCGGAAAATTTCGCCATTCCCGCGCAAGAGATAAATATTTTCGTCGAGCGTCATATCAATCACGTTGGTCAAATCGGCGCGCACATTCGGGTCAAAGTACGTCGTCGCCGCCGACCAGGCGCCTTCGGTCGGCGCGGTGTACTTCATAATTTGATTGCGTCCCGCATCCGAGAGATACAGGTTGCCGGTATAACTGCCGACAAACGTCATGTTCTTCCACTGCGCCACGTCCGTCGCTGTTTTCGACGTCCAGGTCGAGCGCGAAGGATCGTACTGCAGGAATGCGCCGCCACGATCAATCACCACGAGACGCCCGGACTCGGTCATCGTCATGTCAATCATTTCGCCGATGGTGCGACTGTCCACCTTGTCGCCGGCTTTGAGGATGATGCCATCCGGTTGCACGGGGAGCAAACTCACGCCGGTTTCATTGAACGTGTAACGATAAATACGTTGCAGTCCGCGATCAAGGACAAACACATCCGGCGCGCGCGTGAGCACACGTGACACGCTCGCTTTCGGGTCGCTCAAGGTCAGGAACGAAACCGGGAACAAGACCTGGACGCCATTCAATTTATCAATTTCGTCTTGCGCATCATTCGTGATTTTACGCGCGTCGGCGTGAGTGGGCGCCTTGTTCAACTCGCGAATCTGATCCGCAACTTTCATCGCTTGCAAAAATTGCTCGCGCGCGGCAATGCGATCCGTGCGCGCCAACACGCGTCCGCTCTCGATTGCTTTGGCGCCATCCTTGGCGAGCGCCGCGGTTTTTTCATTCCGCAATCGCAATTGCGTCGCGTTGTACGATGCCCAGGTCCAACCGCCAAAACCGATAATCAAAATCGGCAGAACGAGCGCGGCAATTTGCCACGCCGGTTGCGCATTCGATTTCGGCGCGGTACTGGAGGCGCCCCCGGCTTGCGGCTCGCCCGGTGACACGCGTCCAAAAAACAGAATGAGCACTTGGACCAAGCCGCGCAAAAACAAACTAAGCGCGCGATCAATGCCCGTGCCAATGCCCTGCCAATTGATATTGGTAAAAAGCGAAGCGAGGAAAGACGTGGCAGATGCGCCGCCGCGCAGAACGGCTGACCGCGCCGGGGCAAGGTCAATCTGTGGGCGCGGAGGTCGCGCTGATTCAA
>CAZPIR010000596.1:0-2573 GCA_964586085.1 uncultured Anaerolineaceae bacterium
TCAAAGCTGAAGCCGAGATGCGCCGCATACCCGGCGTCAAGGTTGCGCGTGCCGAGATGGCGTTTGTGCGCGAGAACAAAATTTTCGCTTCGACCGAAGACAGTTTGATTGATCAGGAAATTGTTGAAAGTGGTTGCGGCATTGTGGCGATGGCGACCGATTTGCAAACCGGTGAAGTCCAGGTGCGTTCGTACCCGAACGCCGGTGGGCGCAATCAAGTGACGCGCGGCTATGAATTTATTCTCGAACAAAAATTGGTCGAGAACGCGCCGCGCGTAGGCGAAGAAGCCGTCGCGCTCCTCAAAGCCGATCAATGTCCCAGTTACGACGCGGCGACGATTATTCTCGATTCCTCGCAACTCGCACTCCAGGTTCACGAATCGTGCGGACATCCCATCGAGCTGGATCGTGTGCTCGGAAGCGAAGCGGCGTACGCCGGCACCTCGTTCCTCACGCCGGACAAACTAGGTCGTTTTCGTTACGGCTCCGAAGTCGTCAACATCACGGCGGACGCGACGATTGTGGGCGGGCTGGGCACGTTCGGCTACGACGACGAAGGTGTGCCCGCTCAAAAAACGGACATTATTCGCAACGGAATTTTTGTTGGCTATCTCACCAGTCGCGAGTCGGCGGCGGAATTGAAACTGGGCCAATCGAACGGCACGATGCGCGCAGACGGTTGGGGGCGCGTGCCCATCATTCGCATGACGAACGTGAACCTGATGCCCGGGACGTGGAAGGTTGACGACCTGGTTGCCGACACAGACGATGGGATTTGGATGGAGACGAATCGTTCGTGGAGCATTGACGACAAGCGGCTCAATTTTCAATTCGGTACGGAACTCGCGTGGGAAATCAAGGGTGGCAAGAAAACGCGGATGCTCAAGAACGCGACGTACACCGGCATTACGCCGGAATTTTGGAACTCGTGCGATGCTGTAACGAACGAAGCATCCTGGATTGTGTGGGGCACGCCGAATTGTGGCAAGGGACAACCCTCGCAAATTGCGCACACCGGACACGGCACCTCACCCGCGCGTTTTCGTAATGTGCGCGTTGGCGTCGTCAAATAAGTTTCAAGTTTCAAGGTTTCAGGTTTAGGGTTGAAGCCGAAACCAAGAGGTCATTATGCTAGGTCAAGATCAAGTCCGCGCAATCACACAACAAGTTTTAGGCATGTCACGCGCCGATCAAACCGAAGTCATTTTTTCCGGCACCGATTCGGCGTTGACACGCTTTGCCAATTCGCAAATCCATCAGAACGTCGCCGAGACGGATACCCAGGTTCGTATTCGGGTCGTCTATGGCAAGAAAATCGGCGTGGCGTCGTCGAACGATCTCGCGCCCGAAGCGCTCAAGCGCACGCTCGACACGGCGCGCGCCATCGCGCAACTGCAACGCGACAATCCGGATTTTAAATCACTGCCTTCGCCGCAACCGATTCCCAGCGTGCAAGCATTCGTCGAACGCACGGCGAATTATTCGCCGGAACAACGCGCCCAGGTCGTGAACGTGTTTTGCAAAAAAGCCAAGGCGAAAAGTCTCGTCGCCGCCGGCGCGTTCAGTACGAACGCGTTTGAAATTGCGGTCGCCAATTCGCTCGGCGTGTTTGCATATCATCAAGGCACCTTTGCCGAACTCAACACGGTGATGATGTCCGACACCGGGTCGGGGTATGCGGCGTACACGCATCCCGACGTGAGCACGCTCAATGCCGACGCGGTTGCGGACGAAGCAATCAACAAGTCGCTGTCGGCGCGCAATCCGCAGACCATCGAGCCGGGCGAGTACACCGTCTTACTCGAAGAGTACGCGGTCGAGGACATGCTCAACTTTTTGGCGTTTCTCTCGTTCTCTGCACTTGCCGTGCAAGAGGAGCGTTCGTTTTTGAAAGGCAAACTCGGCGAGCGGGTGATGGGCGAGAATGTGACACTGTGGGATGATGGCTCGGCAAAAGATTTGATTGCATTGCCATTTGATTTTGAGGGCGTGCCGCGTCAAAAGGTGACGCTCATCGAAAATGGCGTCGCGCGCGGATTGGTGTACGACACGCTCACCGCACAACGTGAAAATCGAACTTCGACCGGTCACTCGTTGCCTGCACCGAACTCGATGGGACCGATGGCGATGCACATGCAGATGGCGGCAGGCGATACGCCGAAACGTGAAATGATCAAGGGCGTCGAGCGTGGCATCTGGGTCACGCGATTTTGGTACACGCGCCCGGTGCATCCGCTTAAACTGCTCATCACCGGGATGACGCGCGATGGCACGTTCCTCATCGAAAATGGCGAGGTCACGCGCCCGATCAAAAATCTAAGGTTCACGACGAGTTATCTCGATGCGCTGAATCACGTGCGCGCGATCAGCCGCGAGACCAAACTCACGTACAACGAGTGGGGCAATGCCACGCGGCGAATGCCGGCATTGCTGATTGATGGCTTTCGGTTCACCGGCGTGACGCAATAAAAAATCGGGGCGACCAACTTGGTCGCCCCGAACTTTTTATTGACCTGGGAACGGCTTGGCGTTCGTCGGTGCGGTTACTTTGATTGCTGCGTTGTTGAAATACC
>CAZPIR010000597.1:0-2304 GCA_964586085.1 uncultured Anaerolineaceae bacterium
GTCTGTTTCGAGTTGGAAGACGACGTGAAAACCGTCGCGCACGCAACCGACGCGTGCAAATGGTCAGCGTCGTACACAAGCGTGATTGGCTATGGCAAGGTCGCCGAGATCGTTGACGCGCAACGCAAAATCTATGCGCTCAACCAAGTTATGAAACATTATTCCGGACGCGAATGGAATTTCGACCCGAATGAGGTTCCAAGGACGCGCGTCTGGGAAATTGTGATTGACCGCATGACCGGCAAAATATCCAAAGACAAAATGATCGCCAATCGAATGGCAAGCGTGACCATCCAAAATGATTAAACTCGTTTGCACCGCCGACAATCACCTTGGCAGATTCTACGGCAAGATGAACGCGAAACAACTCGCCGAACGGCGCGCGCGTTTGCGTCGCGCGTTCGCCGCGAGTGTGGATTTCGCCATCGAAAAACGCGCGCATTTCTTTTTACAGTGCGGCGATCTCTTTGACCGCGAAGCGCCGCCGCCCGCCGAACTCACATTCGTCGCGCAACAATTCCAAAAACTGCGCGACGCCGGCGTTCGCATCTATGCGATTAGCGGCAATCACGACATGCCCACCTCGTCCGATGGCGCGACGCCCGTGCGCATTTACGATGCGCTCCGTGCGGCGCATGTGTTCAACAAACGCACCGAGATCGAATTCGATTTCATCAAGGTCGAAGGCGCAACCGTCGCGATTGGTGGCATCGCGCCCGACCCGCGTCTCGATGCACACGCCGACCCGCTCGACGATGTGGCGTGGACGCGACCGCAAGCGGACGTGACCTTGTTGTTGTTGCATTGCGCGTACGAAGCGTGTGTGCCGCCGGAATTTGCCGAAGCGATTCTGCCCAAGTCGCGCGTCGCGCAGATGCAAGGCATTGATTTCTTTTTTCTCGGCGACATTCATCGCGCGCACAAATCCACACTCGACGCGGCGACGATCCTCGTGCCCGGTGCAACCGAGCGCATGACGTTCGGCGAACTCGGCGAGCGACCTGGATTTTATTATCTCGAACTTGATGGCAAGACGCCGATCAAAATGATCCACGAAGACATCGAGGCGCAACCGATGCGCCGCGAAACGATTCGCACAACCGATTTGCCCAGCGAGACGCCGACCGAGTACGTGTTTGAAAAAATTCGCGAGTGGGCGGACGCCGAACAAATGATGCAACTGCGCCTCGAGGGTCCGGTGGCACGCGAGGTGTACCATCGCCTCAAATTTTTCGACCTCTGGCGACTCGGCAGTGAACTCAACTTTTTCTTCGACCTGGATCGCGTGGCGGTGACGTTGCAAGGCGACAACAACTCGAACGGGGGCGGCGAAATCGTCAGCATTCGCCACGAAATCGAACGCGTCGCCGACGAACTCGCCGCACCACGCGACGGCGATGACCGCGCGTTGTACGAACAAGCACGCGCCATGGTGATGGAAAAATTGGGACGCGAATAAGCAGTCTGTGAAACGAATCACATCGTCGAATTATGAGAATTGCTATTGCATTTTCCGGAAAGCATGTTACAATGATTGCAGGATTTGAGTAGTTTGCTAGTTCGCCAAGGAAGACGACGAGTCCCGCGGCGTTACATAATGGTAGTTCGTTTCAACCCGCCCAGGGCGCGCGCCAGGGCGGGTTTGTGCTTTTTCTGCTGACTTGTCCCGGGAGGGAAATATGTACCAAAAAATTCTTGTGCCGCTTGATGGCTCGGTATTGGCAGAAACCGTCTTGCCCCACGTGCGGATGCTCGCCGAAAACCACGACACCGAAATTCTTTTGCTCCAAGTGGTCGTAGACCCGATCTACAATCTGTTCCTGTGTGGAGCCAAACTCGCCGCCGCTTCGCAGAGTGGCGCTTCAATTCGACACGCGGAATCTCGCGCGTACCTCAATCAAGTCGCCACGCGCCTGCAACCCGCCGGCATCAAGGTCAGCACTCACATTGCCGAGGGCATCGTCACCGATGTCATTCTGAATTGCGCGCGAGACAATCAGGTTGACCTCATCGTGATGACCACGCGTGGCACCAACACGCCCAGTGGTTGGCAACTCGGCACCGTCGCGTATCGCATCGTCCACGATGCCCAAGTGCCCGTCCTGTTGGTGCACACGAAACAAGCACCGCTTGATCAAGCCAACCTCGCCTATACAACCAATTTTGCAAACTAGTGTTGCACGATCCAACTCAAAGAGTCATGCTTACACCAGCACCAAATGATCGGAAAGGAAGCGACTGTGATCAGACATGAATCTTTTGATAACTGGAAGCTTGTCCTGGAATCAATGAGCATCCTGCCCT
>CAZPIR010000597.1:2314-2567 GCA_964586085.1 uncultured Anaerolineaceae bacterium
AGCCAGAACTATTCTAATTGAGCTGGAGCAAACGGAATGGGGCGGGTTGATCCTCAAATTTATGCACGCCAATCCGCGAACCTCGCTCACCTCTGATGATATTGCGTATCACCTTGCCAAGCCCTGCGCAGAAATCGAGCGCGATCTGCGCAAACTCGCTCAGCTTCGCTTGGTGCAAACGCAACAAGTTGCTCAGGTCATTTTTTACACCTTGACCCAGCAGCCATCCCGGCAACAACTCGCCCACGAGTTG
>CAZPIR010000598.1:0-2559 GCA_964586085.1 uncultured Anaerolineaceae bacterium
AACGTTGGGATGCGACACATCATCTGTTCACCGCGCCCAAGCCCGCGCACATTCATCTGCTCGACACCGATCCTGGGGCGGTGCTCGCGGATTGTTACGATATGGTGTGCAATGGTTTCGAGTTGGCGAGTGGGAGCATCCGCATTCATCGCCGCGACGTGCAAGAAAAAATCCTGGGTATCTTGAAATACTCGCGCGAGGATGCGTTCGCACGGTTCGGTCACATGCTCACCGCGTTCGAGTACGGCGCGCCGCCGCATGGTGGCATCGCGCCCGGCATTGATCGTTTTGTTGCGTTGCTGTGCGACGAGACCAGCATCCGCGAAGTGATCGCGTTCCCCAAGACCGCCGCCGCGACTGACTTGATGACGGATGCGCCTTCGACAATCGCGCCGGAGCAATTAAAGGAATTGGGTATCGCGTTGAGCGAGTGAGCGAACCAAAAATTTAAGCCAGCCCAACGCCTGCGAGTCAATCTGACCCGCGGGCGTTGTTTTATCCGGCCCAAGTGCATTTGATTTCAATTTGACTTTATTTTTTGATGGTGCTAACATCATTGTCGCAACCCTACTGTGTTCGTGATGCGTTTCTGGCGTTTGAGCCAACACTTGTACATCGGGGACTGCTTCTGCTGAGAGCGCGCCCACTCCCTCGTGGAGACCGGACCACTCGAAGGGTAGGTTCCCACCTGCGTAAGCGGGTTCACAACTATGATCGCACACGGCATGGTGGGGCTTGCGTCTTTTTAGCAGATAGCGAATGGCGAATCGCCGATAGCGATTCGCCATTTGTTTTTGTCCAAAATCGAAAATCTTGAATCTGAAATTTCGATGGGGTCTTGACACTCGTTTGGCGTTATGCTATTCTCTCGCCCGTGCGTTGATTGTAATCGTTTTGCCTGTACGCACCTGGGAGTAAATGTAGAATGCGTAAAGAACGTGTGACTGACAATGTATATGTGTTTACGAGTGAAGCATACGCGAAAGTGACGGCGGGCGCGGTTGTGACGAGTGAAGGCACCGTTGTGATTGACACCCTGCCTTTTCCGCGCGAGACGCGCGAGATGCTAGACTTTTTGCGGAGCGAGTCCAAGCGGGGCATTCGCTATGTGATTAACACGCATCACCATGCCGATCATGTGTACGGCAATTATTTGTTTACCGAAGCCGATATCGTTTCGAGCGACAAGTGCCGCGAAGTGATTCGCAAAACCGGCGAAAAAAATCTTGCCGAAGCAAAAGCGCAAACACCAGAATTGGGTGAAGTGTCTTTGCGCTTGCCGAACATTGTGTTTCAGGACAAGCTGACCTTGCATCTGGGCGACCGCGTGTTGCGCTTGATTCCTCTACCCGGGCATTCGCCCGATGGGATTGGCGTTTTCATCGAAGGCGAAAAAATCTTGTTTGCCGGCGATGCGGTGATGCCTTTGCCATACATCTTTTGGGGCGACCGCGATATTCTCCAAGCCACACTGCGCATGATCAAAGAGATGAATCTCGAAAACATTGTGCAAGGTCATGGCGAAGTGTTGTTGAAAGGCGAGATTGACGAAACGCTCGATACGGGTTTGGCGTATCTCGATTGCATTTACGAAAAGGTCAAGGCGAAACTCGCCACGCGCACCTCGAAAGAACGTCTGATCAACGAAATTCCGCTTGAAGCGTGTGGTTATTCATCCATCGCGCTCGATGGGTTGGTCAAGCAGTTGCATCGCAGTAATTTGCAACGGGTGTACCAAACCTTGACGGCGAAAACGCGCTAAACCGAAAATAAAAGTGACGAGTAGGACAAGTTTACGGGCTTGTCCTACTTTTTTGTTTTTCGACATTTTGGCGTGCCGGGGTATAATTCGAGTAGCGTGAGGTGATTCGCGCGGACAATTTTTCAGTGGAGAGTTTGAAATGGCAAAAATTAAAGTGATTTGTTTTGGATTGGGTCCGATTGGCAGTGGTTTGGCGCGGGTGGTTTCGGCGCGTCCCGATTTTCAAATTGTCGGCGCGGTGGATGTAGACCCGGGCAAGGTGGGCAAGGATGCCGGGCGCGTAATCGGCTTGGAACGTGATCTCGGCGTCAAGGTGTCGGACGACGCGGCAAAGGTGCTTGCGAAAAAAGCGGACGTCGTTTTGCACTGCACGAGTTCATCGCTCAAATTGGTCGAGCCGCAACTGGCGCAAATTATTCACGCGAAACACAACATCGTTTCGACGTGCGAAGAATTGGCCATGCCCTGGAGTCGCGGCGCGATTGCCAAGCGGATTGACGCGCTGGCAAAGAAAAACAAGGTGACGCTCCTCGGCACGGGGATCAATCCTGGGTTTATGATGGACACGCTCCCGATCTTGTTGACCGGCGTGTGTCAGCAAGTGACAAGTGTGCGTGTGCGTCGAGTGGTGGATGCGTCCACGCGTCGCCAGCCCTTGCAAAAGAAAATCGGCACCGGGATGACGGTCGAAGAGTTCAAACAAAAAGCCGGCAAGGAAATTCGTCACGTCGGTTTGACAGAATCGGTTGCGCTCGTCGCGCGCACGTTGCGTTGGAAACTCGACCAGATCGAAGAGA
>CAZPIR010000599.1:0-2530 GCA_964586085.1 uncultured Anaerolineaceae bacterium
TTTGCAGGATGGTGTGGTGCCCAGCGAGCCGGAAACTTTTTTGCGTTTGGAACGCGAAGTAAGCCGGATGCAACGGCTCGTCCGCGACCTCGAAGAACTTTCACGCGTCGAGGCGCGTCAGTTCCGCCTCGACCAGCGTCCGACAGCTATTGCGGAATTGATCGGCGTGGTCGCGGAACGATTGCGTTGGCAATTCGAGGACAAGCACGTTGCCTTGTATTTCGATGTGCCGCCTGATTTGCCGAATGCGAATGTGGATGCGAATCGGCTGACCCAGGTCTTGACGAATTTGTTGGGCAATGCGTTACAGTACACGCCGGAAAATGGAACGGTGACCGTGCGTGCACGTTGCGAACAAAACGAACTGTGCGTCGCGATTCAAGATACCGGCATCGGCATTGCGCCGGAACATTTGCCGCATTTGTTCGAGCGATTTTATCGCGTGGACAAGTCGCGTTCGCGCGCGGGGGGTGGGAGCGGCATCGGCTTGACGATAGCCCAACATCTCGTCGAAGCGCATGGCGGGCGCATCTGGGTCGAGAGCGGCGGTTTGGGACAGGGCAGTACATTCAGTTTTGCGCTACCAATCAGCGAAACGCGTTTCCAATGAGGAAGCGCGTTTATTTTTTTCTTCATCAAATTGTCATATTCCCGTCAAATGCTTGTCGCATTGCCAAGTTAGAATTTGCTTGGGCCTGGGGCGTTGCATCATGTCCGCGTTGAGCGGCTCTCCTCCTCCAAAAGCTAGGTGTGCAACGCCCCAGTTTGGGAGGCGTGTATGTGGCTCGATGTTGGCTGGAGTGAGTTTGGTTTTCCCGCGCTTTTACTCGGCGCGGTGATTGTGATTGCTCTCGCGACGCTTGCCTTGCATTTGCTTTTTCCATCCACGACCGGCAAATGTCCAATCAAAAAAATCATCCCCGATGAAGCAACGGTATCAAAGATAAATACCCATCATCATCCGGGTGGAGGGAACGTTGATTAACGATCTTGACATCAAACATATTCAGGGGCTGACTGAACAACAAGCCGCCGAGCGTTTGCAAACCGAGGGCTACAACGAATTGCCGTCATCGAAAAAACGGAGCATCCTCGCCATCGCGTGGGGCGTTGTGCGCGAGCCGATGTTTCTGTTGCTCGTCGCGTGCGGCACGATTTATCTTTTGCTCGGCGATGTGCAAGAAGCGATCCTCTTGCTCAGTTTTGTGTTTGTGATTATGGGCATCGAGCTGTACCAGGAACGCAAGACCGAACGCGCGCTCGAAGCGTTGCGCGATTTGTCCAGTCCGCGCGCGCTCGTCATTCGGGAGGGCGTCGAACAGCGCTTCCCCGGGCGCGAGGTGGTGCTCGGCGATGTGCTCGTTATCAAGGAAGGCGATCGTGTCCCGGCGGATGCAATCGTCTTGTCTGCGGTGAACTTGTCGGCGGATGAATCGTTGCTCACCGGCGAATCGGTCCCGGTTCGCAAAATCGCCGCCGAAGAAATTGCGCCGATGGGCAAACCCGGCGGCGATGATCTGCCGTTCATTTATTCGAGCACGCTGGTTGTGCAGGGGCACGGCGTTGCGCAAGCGCAAGCCACTGGCATTCACACCGAGATCGGCAAAATAGGCAAGGCATTGCAAACCGTCGAAGAAGCAGAAACGCTTTTGCAACGCGAGACCGGGCGACTGGTGCGCAACCTCGCCATTGTTGGCGCGTCGTTGTGCGTTCTCGTTATCGTGACGTACGGTATTACGCGCGGCGATTGGTTGCATGGTTTTCTCGCCGGCATCACGCTCGCGATGGCAACTTTGCCGGAAGAATTGCCGGTTGTGATGACCATTTTCCTCGCACTCGGCGCGTGGCGCATTTCGCAAAAGCGCGTGCTCACGCGACGTGTGCCCGCCATCGAAACGCTTGGCTCGGCGACGGTGTTGTGCGTGGACAAGACCGGCACGTTGACGCTGAACAAAATGGCGGTCAGTAAAATTTTCGCGCACGACAAATTTTTCGATGTGAACAGTGCCGAGCGCAAAATGCCGGACGTATTTCATGAACTGGTCGAGTTTAGCATTTTGGCGAGCCAACAAGACCCGTTCGACCCGATGGAAAAAGCGATTCACCAACTCGGCGAAACGCAACTGGCGCAGACCGAGCACTTGCACGGCGATTGGATTTTGGTCCACGAATATCCCTTGTCGAAAAAATTGCTCGCGCTATCGCACGTGTGGAAATCGCCGGATGGCGCAGAATTCATCATCGCCGCGAAAGGCGCACCCGAAGCAATTGTCGATTTGTGCCACTTGAGCAACCTGGATGGGCAAGCCTTGTCTGCGCGCATCAACACGCTGGCAAACGAGGGCTTGCGTGTCCTGGGGGTTGCGCGCGCGCGTTTCGCGCAAACCGATTTGCCGGGTGAACAACACGATTTCGATTTTGAATTCCTGGGTCTCGTCGCGCTCGCCGACCCGGTGCGCCCGACCGTGCCGAACGCGATCAAGGAATGTTATAACGCCGGCATTCGCGTCGTGATGATCACCGGCGATTA
>CAZPIR010000600.1:0-2513 GCA_964586085.1 uncultured Anaerolineaceae bacterium
TGTGGTCACAATGCCGCTCAACTCCTCTTACTCTTAATTCTGCAACACTCTCTAGTTGATCGTGCAAATGCTTGTCTGACAAAAATGAAACCGCTCGCTTTGGGGCAAAGCAAGTGGTTTCATTTTATAATTACGTTTACCAGATTGGTGACGGACCTGCATTCAAATCACGCGCTCGTTGATCCAATTGCCTTAACGCAGGGATGATCAGATCGAACTGCATGGATTTGATAAAAAAGAAATCAGCACCGGCTTCGATACACTTTTGGCGATATGGCGGATAAAAATCATCGGTTAGAATAATGACCCTTGGAACAAGTTCGGTTTTCTTGATACTTTGTAACAACGCTATCCCATTTCCATCCGACAGGTCAATATCCATCAAAACCACATCTGGTTTCTGCCTCACTATCGCGTCTCGCGCTACTTGCACTTGACCTGCTTCACCAACCACTTGAATGCCAGAGAGATTGGCAAGCATACGGCGCAAACGCTGTCGCAGGATACTCGAGCCATCCACCAAAAATACGTTCATGATTTTGCCTTTTGAATCGAGATGCAAGTCGTTTGCACGATGCTTGTTTCGAATCTCTAACGAGTATCGTGTAATTTGGCGGAAAAGAGAATCAATTAAATGGGTTATTTTTTGTCATAAAAACAGTGAACGCGTTGTCATCAAAAACGACAACGTTTGTGACACTCGTCTCATTGTCTTCTTTTATCATTGTGATTGGACGACATACATTCTGCTAACGTGTAAAGGGCTTGCCTATTGCCCTGCAGTTTGAAATGGCTGATAGATTGCCGTCTTGCTTCGTTGGCGGGAGGCACGCAATGGAATGCATCACCGAATAAATTCTGTGAGAGGTAGCAATTGGTTTTGCCGACGTGGACTAGTTCTGCTGTTCGCGCTCTTCTTTATTTTTCCGATCCTATACTCGCCTCGGCGCACCCGGAAATTTCCCCTGCCGAAAAGGGTGCTCTCGCAAGCGACACACTGAAAACCATCATCATTGATAATTATTCTCCCTACACGTTTGTCAACACACAAGGACAGCCCGCCGGGTTTAGTGTTGACTTGATGCAAGCCGTCGCGCAAACGATGGGCATTCAAGTCGCAATTCGCGTGGACACCTGGGATCACGCGCTCGAAGCCCTGCAAAACGGCGGTATTGATTTTTTTGCCGATGATGGCTTTTTACAGCGAGCGTGCTAAATGGTTCGATTTCTCCGTGCCGCACGCCATCGCCTACGATGCTTTTTTCACGCGCAAGAATTCCAACGCGATTCGTTCGATGGGTGACCTGTAGGGAAAAAGATCGTTGTGATGAATGGCGATCAGGCGCATGATTTTTTGCGTTCCCTCACGTTTCTTCAAGCCGATCAATTTATTCTGGTGGACAGTTTACCACAAGCGTTACGGTTATTGGCATCCGGCACTGGCGATACCGCACTCATGCCCACGAGCTTGGGCATGTTGTTGATTCGAGACTCGAATCTAACCAATCTCGAACCATCCCCGTGGTGGTAGAAGCGTACAACCACCCGTCTAGTTTTGCGGTTAAGGAAGGCAATCAAGCGCTGTTGGAACGCCTGAGCCAGGAGTTGACCATTATCAAAGCCAACGAACAATACCGCGATATTTATAATCAATGGTTTGCGGCAGTGGAACCGCCTGCGTGATGGTCAATTCACCTTGCGTGCGGTGCAATTCCTCGTACCGCATTTCCAGTTTGAGCTGATGCACGTGCAATTCGTGGAGCAGGCGCTGGGCCTAGTCGGGCGCAGTGATTCCTGGTTCTCCGTTTGCATCGCACGTATTTTTTCTTCTGCGCGTTGGCGAAAATAGTGCGTGTCAGTAGCGCGGTTGGGTTCATCGGGTTGGTTTGTCATTCCGGACATCCTTGGGGGGGCAAGCGGGAGACATGTGACTTGTCATGCTAATGGGCGTCCGGATATGGACGCCCATTGGGGTTTGTGGAAATCAAGCATACGGATTTTTGTCGCGGTGCTTGCCACGACTTTAAACCAGGTCGCATTCACGTTCCAGGTATTCCACCGTTGGAAGGCCACTCGCTTATTGCCGAGTCCGCCTTATCGCAAAAATTTAGCGTCGGTGGGTTACAGCGCCACCAGATCTGGTTGAGCACGGCATCATCCCACGGTGGATTTAGTCAACCCCGGTCGACAACCGTTTAGACCGGTGATCCGCAATCCAGGTTTTGATTACCAGCGTGGGGCGGTCGATGGCGAGAATGGCTCGGTCAGCAATGCCCACTAGTTTTTTGTAACGCGCAATCGTGTCCTTCGCTTGTTTGTCCCGAATTGATTTACGCGCGCCGACCGTGCCCCGTGCGGCGACTTTTTTACCACCGCGCCGAGACATGCCTGGTTTACTTGGCGCGCAGGTCTTCTGGGCGGCATATTCGGCACGGCTGGTCTTCAGCGCCACTTCGATTTCTTTTTTGACTAAACGAAGTTCTTTCTGGGTTTGTCGCAGGCTCTTGAGGTGT
>CAZPIR010000601.1:0-2510 GCA_964586085.1 uncultured Anaerolineaceae bacterium
CGGCGTACATTGGGCGAACTGGGTTGTGGAGAAAGAGGAGTTGGATTCATATTTTAAACAGAGCGGATGAAAACGCAGGTTGGGACACGATGCGCGCAAATCAACCCAGGATAAAATCTGCGGTCATGCGCGCGCGAAGCGATCCGTGTCCAAGTTTATGGTGTCAACGCGTACCATTTCCACGCACGCGCAGGCGCGGGAATACCTTTGAGATACAACAGATAACCGTCATAACCGAGCTTGGCTAAATTATTCCAATCGCTGATCGATTGTAAATCATCTTCGGCGTACACTTCGCGCATCGCTTGGTACCAATTCAAACCTTGCCGCCGTTCGATGTGCCAGTACTCGGCGCCAATCTTGTTCGTCTTCCAATCAAAGTCGTCGCCATCGGCTGACGAGATGCGCGTCCATCCGTACTGTCGTGCCAGGTCGGTGAAATCCACATAGAACCCGTACGCCGGCGGTTTACGCACGCCACCTTCACCGCGTCCCACAATCCAACGCGCGCGATACGATAAATCCCAGGGCGCTTCCTTCAACGGCTCGCCCTGCGTGCCATTTTGCACGGACGCGCGCAAGTGCATGCGCCAGTAGGTTTCACCGAGCATATCCTCGCGTACGATTTCCATGCCGGTGTAATCCACGCGTGTATCCACGGCACGACCGGCTTTGTGCCAACTCAACGTGTCGCACGTTGAATCGCATTTGTAATCTACCGGACGCAACATATCGGAAACCAAACTCAAAAAATCGTAACCGACTTCTTGCTTGACGCGCACGGTCAACGCATCCCAGCCATCCGCGACACGTCCGCTCAAGCGACTGAAACCACCTTCGAGTTTCGAGGTTCGCATTCGACGCAAATCGTACGGATGTCCGCTGTCGGCTGGTGAAATATCTGGTTGCTCGCGATACAAGGTTGCGCTTTCTTGATTAGATGCGTCACCGCTTGCTAACGTTGCATCATTCGTCCACACAACCGACGACGCAAACGCCGGACCATTTTCGATGATGCGCGGCACGGTCGTCGTTCCATCAGCGGGCACGATGTAAATCGGTTGACGTTTCGGGCGCGGCGAAATGAACGCGATCCATTTGCCATCCGGCGACCACGCAGGTTGATCGTCCCAGCCGCTAAATGTGAGACGCCGAATGTTTTGCATACCGCTCGTCACAAACTCGGCGACGTAAATCGCGCGCTGACCATCGCGATCCGACACAAACGCGATTTGCTTGCCGTCCGGCGACCACACGGCTTTTTGGTCGTTGAATTTATTCGAGGAGAGATTCGTCGCTTTGCAATTTTTCGGACAGTCCGCGTTCACGATAAAAATTTGTTGCGTGCCGGTGCGCCAACTCGTAAACGCAATCCACTTGCCATCCGCCGACCACGCGGGCGCGTAATCGTGCGCCTTTTCGCTGTCGGTCAAATCCAATGCGTTCGAGCCATCCGCATTCGCGACCCACACATCCAGGTCGCCGCGCGAGTACGATTCGAACGCAATTCGTTTTCCGTCCGGCGACCAGACCGGCGCGCCGCTGTAAATCATCCCGCGCGTGATGCGTGTGACGATGTTATCACGCAGAGCGTACAACTCCCACACACCGTCGCGCTTGGAACGAAACGCAATCGCCTTGCCATCGAGCGAGATCGCTGGGTCACGCGCCGGCGCAATGTTCGCCGCGAGTCGTTGCCACTCACCGGCATCCGGGTCGGCTGTAAAAATATTCCACACGCCGCCACTTTCGGCAGTCACGAGCAAACGACCGGTCGGCACAGGTGAAGACGCGGCAAAAGTAGTAACAGGCAAAGATGATTGGAACGCAAGCAAGAGGACGACGACCAACGTGAACAGAAACGAACGCAGATAAAACACCAGGTGGAAATGTCCTTGTCAAAAAACTGTGGCGGGATTATACCCTAGTTTAGAACGAGCGTCAAAGCATTGTGCGTTACGCCGCGCTATGCCTGTTTTCTCGGTCGGTACTGAATCGCTTCGGCGAGATGCGGTGTTTCGATTTTCTCGCTGTCCGCAAGATCGGCAATCGTGCGCGCAAGTTTGAGGATGCGATGATAGGCGCGCGCGCTCATCTGCATCTGTTGCATCGCCGCGCGCAACAAATTTTTGCCCGCGCTATCCACCTCGCAAAATTGACGCACTTCGGCGGGACCCATATCGCCGTTGCATTGCAAGTTCGAACCGGCGAAACGCATCCGTTGACGCGTCCGCGCTTGCTCCACACGCGCGCGAATCGTTTCCGATTTTTCACCGAGCCGATCACCGGATAATTTTTCGTAATCCACGCGCGGCACTTGCATGTGAATGTCAATGCGATCCAGCAATGGACCGCTGATGCGTTTTTGATAACGCAGAACATTCGCGAGCGAGCACGTGCATTCTTTGACTGGGTCGCCGTAATAACCACACGGACAAGGATTCATCGCACCGAGCAACAGAAAATTTGCCGGAAATGTGAGCGAACCTTGTGCCCGGCTGATGGTCAAC
>CAZPIR010000602.1:0-1705 GCA_964586085.1 uncultured Anaerolineaceae bacterium
CCCGGCACAATGGGCACATTCATCGCACGGTGCGGGCAGACGAGCGGCAACCCAGTTTGTTGGGTCTCCGAGGGCCGCAGTTCGCAAACACGCGCGCGCGCCGAAAAATTTGATTTCCGCGAAACGCAATCGCTGTCCGAACTGGTCGCGACATGCAAAATTATTTTGAGCGTGTGTCCACCCGATTCGGCGGAAGAGGTCGCGCACCAGGTCGCCGCGCAATCATTCAAGGGCTTGTATGTTGATGCGAATGCGATTGCACCGCAACGCGCGCAACGCATCGGCGCGATGATGACGCAGAGCGGCGCGCGCTTTGTGGACGGGAGCATCATCGGCGGAACGAACTGGGACAAACGCGAGACCTGGTTGATTTTATCCGGCGCGCAAACTGATGCGAACGAGATCGCCGCGCTGTTTGCGAACAGTCCACTGCAAACGCGCGTGATCAATGGCGCGATTGGCAAAGCGTCCGCGCTCAAAATGTGCTACGCCGCGTACAGCAAAGGCACAACTGCCTTGTTGTCCGCGATTCTCGCCACCGCGCAATCGCTCGGCGTGAGCGAGGAACTGGAAGCCCAGTGGTCGAGTGACAATCCGGATTTTGCGAACGAGACACGTGAGCGCGTGCGGCGATCAACCGCCAAGGCGTGGCGCTTTGTCGGCGAGATGGATGAAATCGCGGACACGTTTCGCGCGGCGGGCTTGCCCGGCGAGTTTCATTTTGCCGCCGCCGAAATTTATCGGCGCATGGCGCAATTCAAAGACGCCGAAACGACGCCGATGATTGACGATGTGCTTGATGCGCTGATTGAGCCGAAAGAGTAACGGAGATTTCTCGCTTCGCTCGAAATGACAATGATAAAATGAGAAAGTAAAATGAGTGCAATGCAAAATAATTTACCAACGCTTCACGTTGTTGCGGATAGCATCTCGATACATTACGGTCCGTATTTGCAAACGGTGCTCGCGGGCGTGATGCAGTACAGTCGCAAAACGGGCAACGGCGTGGACACGGAAAGCGCAAATGGCGGCGATTCGTCGCTCGTGCTCGCGTACCTGAATCAGTTGCAAGCCAAGTTCGATTACTTGATGGTCAACTGTGGCTTGCATGATTTGCGGCGCGATGTAGACGCGCGCGCGTTCCAGGTTCCGCCCGATCAGTACGAAAAAAATTTGCAGGCGATCATCGCGCGCGCGCGCGCCATCGCGCCACGCTTGATCTGGGTGCGGACGACGCCCGTCGTGGACGAGATCCACAATCGGCTCAACACAACGTTCCATCGCCACGCGGCGGATGTGGACACGTACAACGCGTGCGCCGACGAAATCATGCGCGCGCATAACGTGCCGATGATTGATCTGTTCACGTTCACGCGCAACCTCGGCGAAAATCTTTATCTCGATCATGTGCATTATCACGAAACCATACGCGCTCAACACGCCGCGTTCATCGCCGGCAGTTTGGCGCAAATTTTGAAAGGATGAAAATGGCAAAACCCATTCTCGAAAAAACGATTGACCAATTGCGCGTGAGTGTGTTCCAAACGAACGCAGACATGGGCGCGGCGGCGGCGGAAAAAATCGCGCGCGCGATCGAACTGGCGACAAAGCGGAAGATTCCCTGCGTCATCGTCGGCGCTTCGGGTGGCGCCCGCATGCAGGAGGGCAGCTACTCGCTGATGCAGATGTCCAAGACGAGCGCGGC
>CAZPIR010000602.1:1715-2498 GCA_964586085.1 uncultured Anaerolineaceae bacterium
CGGCGGAAGAAGCGACCGAGATCATCACGCGCACGCTGCGCGAGCGCGGCGACGCGAATGTGATTCTCGCGACCGGCAATTCCCAGTTGTCGTTCCTCACCGCTTTGCGCGAAGCAAAAGGGATTGATTGGAGCAAGGTCACGGTATTTCACATGGACGAGTACATTGGCATTGACTCGAATCATCCGGCAAGTTTCCCCAATTTCTTGCACAAACATTTTTTGAGTTTCGTCAAGGTCAAACAATTTTTCCCGGTCTCGGCGGCGGTGGGCGGCATTGAACAAGCGATGGCGCAGTACGCGCGCTGGTTGCACACTTATCCAGCCGATTTGTGCGCGATGGGTTACGGCGAGAACGGTCACCTTGCGTTCAACGATCCGCCGTACGCCGATTTCAACGACCCGGTTTGGATCAAGGTCGTCAAGCTCGATGTGGTGTCGCGCAAGCAACAAGTGGGCGAGGGACATTTCCGTTCGCTCGATGAAGTGCCGACGCACGCGGTCACGTTGACGATCCCGGCGTTGCTCGCGGCAAAGCGTGTGATCTCGCTCGTGCCCGAAGCGCGCAAAGCGAACGCGGTCAAGCGCGCGCTCACCGGTGCGATCAGCGACGATTGTCCCGGTTCGATTTTGCGCAAGACGCCGCACGCGCATTTGTATCTCGATGCGGATTCGGCGGGGAACAGTATTCAGTAAACAGTAAACGGTGTTCTGTTTACTGTTTGCTAATAACTAAAAAGGAGTCATACAAATGAATTTACAAGACCTCACCAAAATGTACGAT
>CAZPIR010000603.1:0-2493 GCA_964586085.1 uncultured Anaerolineaceae bacterium
CAAGCAACGAGGCTTGCTCCACTCAACCTCTTTCTGCTTTCAACCTGCTCCTTTCCCCGCAAAATGTCCTTTTCGATTTGGATTCCCTCGCCTCCAAGGAGATGTTATGCGTTCCAGTACCATGCGTTCCGTGCCTCTCGCGCCTGCCCTCACACCCGTTGACGATGATCCGGTTTTGAATGACGCACAACGCGCTAAGATGGATGCAATCATCGCCGAGCATTCGATCAAGCCCGGCTCGATGATGGTCATCCTCAACGAAATCCAAGCCGAGATCGGTCACATCTCGCGCCCGATGCAAAATTACATCGCGGAAAAATTGCGCGTGCCGCTCAAAGATGTGTACGGCGTCGTGACGTTTTATTCGTTCTTTACGATGACGCCGCGCGGCAAACATCGCGTGGCATTTTGCTTGGGCACGGCGTGCTACGTCGGCGGCGCGGAAATGTTGATCGAAAAGGCGGAACAAATCCTGGGTGTGAAATTGGGCGAGACGACGGCGGACAAAAAATTCACGCTCGAACCGTGTCGTTGCCTCGGCGCGTGCTCGCAAGCGCCCGCCGTGATGGTGGACAGCACTTTGCACGGACACAACGCGCCGGACAAGTTCATCACCGTTCTCCGCAAGTACGAGAAAATCGAAAACAAGTAATTTGTCTTGTCATGTCGAACGCAGTGAGACATCGCCACGCAGATTTCTCGCCGCTCTGCGGCTCGAAATGACATGACGCAAATAGTGACAAGGATTTTTGAAATGACGATAACCAGTTTGGATGATCTCAAAGCGATAAAGGAACAAGCGTTACCAAAACGCGCGGAACGATTGGCGAACACCAAAGCGTCCCAGGATTCGGAAATTCGTCCGCCGACGCCGAAAGAAAAGCGCGTCATTCTCGCGCGATGCGGCGTGATTGATCCCGAAGACATCAACGATTACATCGCGGACGATGGCTACACGGCTCTGCTCAAAGCGTTGACGACGATGACGCCGCGCCAAGTGATTGACGAAGTGTTGAAATCCGGTTTGCGCGGACGCGGCGGCGCGGGATTTCCGGCGGCAAAGAAATGGGAATTTGCGGCGGCGCAAAATTCCGACACCAAGTACATGATTTGCAACGCGGACGAAGGCGACCCCGGCGCGTTCATGAATCGCAGTGTGTTGGAGAACGATCCGCACGCCGTGCTCGAAGGCATGATGATCGCCGGCTATTCATTCGGCGCGCATCAAGGTTACGTGTATTGCCGCGCCGAATATCCCATCGCCGTCACCCGTTTCAAGCGCGCCATCGTGCAAGCGCGCGAACTGGGTCTGCTCGGCAAAAATATTTTGGGCACGGGTTTCGATTTCGACATCGAGGTTCGCATCGGTGCGGGCGCGTTTGTGTGCGGCGAAGAAACCGCATTGATGGCATCCATCGAAGGCAAGCGCGGCGAGCCACGTCCGCGTCCGCCGTTCCCGGCGGTGGCTGGTCTCTGGGGCAAGCCAACGATCATCAACAACGTCGAGACGCTCGCGAACGTTGGCAACATTATTCGCAACGGCGCCGAATGGTTCATGCAATTTGGCAACGAGAAAAACAAGGGCACGAAAACCTTCACGCTCGCAGGCGATGTGGTGCGCACTGGGTTGATCGAAGTGCCGCTCGGCATCACGCTCGGCGAAGTGATTTACGATGTGGCGGGCGGTATCAAGGACAGCAAAAAATTCAAGGCGATTCAAACTGGCGGACCGATGGGTGGATGCATTCCCGAGCATCTGCTCGAAACGCCGATGGATTACGAAAACCTGGGTGCGATTGGTTCGATCATGGGGTCGGGTGGTCTTGTTGTGATGGACGAGGGCACGTGCATGGTGGACATTGCGCGATTCTTTATGGACTTTACCCAGGATGAATCGTGCGGCAAATGCGTGCCGTGCCGCATCGGCACGCGGCGCATCCTCGAAATCCTCACGCGCATCTGCGAAGGTCTGGGCGAGGAAGGCGACATTGAACGCTTGGAAAGTTTGTCCAAGTACATCGTCGCCGGCAGTTTGTGCGGGCTGGGTCAAGGCGCGCCCAACCCGGTGCTGACCACGATCAAACATTTCCGCGACGAGTACGAAGCGCACATCAAGGAAAAGAAATGTCCGGCGAAGGTGTGCAAGTCGCTCATCCTCTATCGCATCACCGACGATTGCCCGGGTTGTATGGTCTGCGCGCGCAACTGTCCATCGAAAGCGATCAGCGGCGAGCGGCAAAAAGTCCATCGGATTGATCCGGCACTGTGCGAGAGTTGCGGCATCTGCATGAGTGTGTGCAAGTTCAACACGATTGTTGTCGAACCGGGGCTGAATCCACTGCGCGCGAAAATGGCACTAGCGCACGAGTAGAGCAAGTTTCCAACTTGCTCTACATTTTCAAAGGAGAAGTGCAATGCAACTGATTAATCGAGAACGGTACCTGGGACGCGGCTTGGGAGTCTGGGCATTTTGGTTGCACCGGCTCACCGGGC
>CAZPIR010000604.1:0-2490 GCA_964586085.1 uncultured Anaerolineaceae bacterium
CGGTTGGTGATAACCAGAGTACAGAGAAAATCATTGCGAAGCATGAGAGAAATCAATCACCACAACTCGAAACCCGAAATTGTAGTACCAGCTGCCCGGAACGTACAAGTTCCGGTACGCACAGCGCGCGTTGACATCGAAGTTGTGCCACGACCCGCCGCGACGAACGCGCATACCACCTGTCCGCAAATCCTCGCGTCCATCATCGGCACGATAAGGGTACGCTTTATACAGTGAACTGCACCATTCCCAGACATTGCCAGCCATATCCGCAATGCCGTACGCGCTATCCCCTTGCGGCGAGTATTTGCCAACCTGGGTTGTGTCACCAATCTTCGATTCACTTGTATTACATTTGCTCGCATCAAATTTATCGCCCCAAGGATAAGCACGCTTGACACTTTTCGCTACGTCCCAACTCGCGGCTTTTTCCCATTCGGCTTCGGTTGGCAAACGTACACCTGCCCACTCGCAGTACGCCACTACATCATTCCAAGAAACCAATACAACGGGATGGTTCTCACGTCTCGCCGGAAATGTGCGCGTTTGCTGATTCCAACTATACGGCTTTGCCCAACCTTGATCTACAAAAGGCACATCGTGATTTGTCGCGTCCACAAATTTTTTGTACTCGGCGTTTGTCACCGGATAATGCGCCATGTAAAACGAATCAAGCGAAACCTTGTGCGCCTCTTTGTCTTCGCCCATCACAAATTCGCCGGCAGGAATCAGAATCATTTCCGTGCCGGTTTTGGGATGAATCAATGAACCTGGGCGCGTTGCAATTTTCCCTGGCGGCGACGTAATTATTTTTGGCGTGGGTGGCACAACAATTTTTGGTTGCGGTTCAACTTTTGGCCTGTCGGCAACCCTCAGTTTGGGTTGCACACCAAAACCTTTGGTCAACAATTCGTGCAACGCCTCGGCATAACGATTCACAAAAACGATATACAGCCGGTTGTGCAAAAACACCGACATTTTGTCCTGACAATTTTCAATCAAGAGCGGAATGATGCGCGGGCGTCCATTGCGCCCGGGCATTTTCCCCAGCGTAATCGCCGCGTTAATTTCTTCGTCGCACCACGGCGAAGCCAGCGCCGCGTAGGACAGAATCGGCACGTAGACATCGCACGCTTCCAAGCCGCGCGCAATCTCCGCCGGAATCATATCACCGGGTTTGATCGAGTACGCGTCAAAAAATCCGGTCAAGCCATGCTGGTGCAAGTCGTCGCACAGTCGGCGCGTGAAATCAATGTCTTTCCAAGAATGTGTGATAAAAAATTTCGGCGGCATCTTCGCAACCCCAGCAAAAAAATAATGGTCAGTCTCAACCAACTAGGTATGCCGATTTTACTCGGATTCCTACCGGCTGACAACTGACCACGATTCAATTTTCAAACGATGCTAGCGGTTACGCTTATATTCGCGAAACACAGATTAAAATAAATCCGCGTTCGTCCGCGTTTATCCGCGTCCCATATTACGTTGCCTGCGCCGCGTGATTGCGTTGCGCGGTTGCCGCTTCGTCCGCACGACCTTTGAGCATCCAGGTCAACGCGGTCATGCCCAGCATCACCACACCGACCGTGAGAAAGCCGGCGGTGTATCCATTCACGCCGCCGCCGAACGATGCCGCGATGGCGCCGATGAGCGCACCGCCAATCAACTGCCCGATGCTCGTGTCGAGCGTGAGAATGCCTTGCGCGGACGCGCGTTCCGAAAGCGGCGCTTCGTTCAACATCACGTACCGCAACGGGGCGCCGAGCAGAACACCCAAACCCACGCCGGTCAACAACACCGAGACGTAAAAGAAAATCAGGTTCGCGCCCAGGAACGCGATGACAAACAAACCGGCAGTCGTCAATGCCGTGCCGATGAACAACACGACGCGCGAACCGTACTTGTCGAGCATTCGTCCGGCGGTCGGCGAGCCAACCGCCATTGCGAGCACCGCCGGCAACAGCATAAAACTCGCGGACGAACTCGACACGCCGAACGCGACGACGAGAAGCGCCGGCACGAACACGATGGACGATTCACCCAGCCCCGCGCCCACCGCGACGATACTCACCACCGAAATCTGTTTCGATTGAAATAAACTCAGGCGCAAAATCGGATTCGCCGTGCGCGATTCAATCCACACAAAGAGGGGCGTGAGAACGACGACGAGCAGGATGAATGGCAAGACGTTCATCGAAGTAATGCTCGTCGCTAGTTTGGTCGTGTCGAGTTGATTGACCGCAAACGTCAACGACGCCAGCAGGACCGCCAGAATTGCCATGCCAACCCAATCGAATGATTTTTGCGTACTCGCGCGCGCGGTCGGCAGTAATCGCCACGCCATCACAATCACGACCACCGCAATCGGCAGATTGACGATAAAGAGCCAGTGCCACGAGAGAAACGCGAGCATCACACCCGCGAGAAGCGGTCCGACGAGAAACGCGATGCCAAAGACCGCGCCAATCAAGCCCAGCGCGCCGCCGCGTT
>CAZPIR010000605.1:0-2487 GCA_964586085.1 uncultured Anaerolineaceae bacterium
GCGCGCGCTCGTTGACGAGTTGGCGGTACCGATTGAGGCGCGCGGTGGTGCGCACACGCGCGCGCAATTCTGCGGTGTCGAACGGCTTGGACAAGAAATCGTCCGCCCCCACTTCGAGTCCGCGTAATTTCGATTCGCGATCATTCAACACAGTGACGAGGAGAAGCGGAACCTGAGCGAGTTGCGCATCGGCGCGCACACGCCGGCAAAATTCAAAGCCATCCATTTCCGGCATCATCACATCGCACAGAATGGCATCCGGTTGCCACGTGGCGGCGAGCGCCAAACCGTCCGCGCCATTGGCGGCAAAGCGCATGGTGTATCCTTCGGCGATCAGTAAATTTTCCAGTGTTTGGCGCGCGCTGGGTTCATCGTCCACGACCAAAATTTTAATTGACATGTTTACTTGTCCTTGACCAATTGTTGAACGCTGGCGATGAGTTGTTTCATATTGACCGGCTTGCTCAAATAATCATTCGCACCGGCGGCGAGCGAACGGTCGCGGTCGCCGGGCATGGCGAGCGCGGTTAATGCAATGACGGGAGTGCGGGCTAGTTGCGGGTCGCTCTCGCGGCGCAAACGCCGAATCGCTTCGAGACCATCCAGGACCGGCATTTGCAAATCCATCAGGATCAAAGCCGGCTGGTCGGCGCGTGCCATGTCCAATGCTTCGCCGCCGTGTCGCGCGACGGCAATGCGGTACCCTTTGGCTTGCAGATACAGGGACAGCGTGACAATGTTGGCTTCGTTGTCTTCGGCGATCAGGATGACCGGCGCGCTCGCGTCCGCACGCGTCGTGTTGGGTTGGTCTATGGGGAGCGTGGCGTCGCGCACAATGGGGCGCACGCCGTTGTACTTTTGCATTTCTTCCGACCAGGGCAGGACAACGGTAAAACAACTGCCTTTGCCCGGTTCGCTTTCGACGATGACACTGCCGCCGTGCAATTCTGCCATGCGCGCAACCAACGCCAAGCCCAGCCCGGTGCCTTCGTGTACCCGGGTCAAGCAACCGTCCAATTGCACGAACGGTTTGAACAGGTGCGTAGTGTCTTCGGGCGCAATGCCGATGCCGGTGTCGCGCACGCTGAAATTGACCGTCTTGGCTTCGGCGTCGCCGGTGACTTGAAGCACAATGCGACCTTCTGGCGGCGTGAACTTGACGGCGTTGCCCAACAGATTGACGAGCATTTGTTTCAGCCGGCGGTCGTCGGCGGCGATCCATTCTACCGTCATGTCAATTGTCGAAGAGACATGGATTTGTTTCTTGTGCGCGGTTTGTTTGATGAACAACAGACTGGCTTCGCAAATCGGTTTGACCGCGACTGGCGTGATGGCAAGCACTTGGTTGCCGGCTTCGATCTTGGACAGATCGAGAATGTCGTTGATGAGTGCGAGCAAGTGGCGTCCGCTGGACTCGACCGTTTTGAGCGCGTTGAGTTGGCGTTCGTTCAGCGGACCGACGAGCTGTTCGATCAAACTTTCCGAGAGACCCAGGATGGCGTTGAGCGGCGTGCGCAATTCGTGGCTCATGTTGGCAAGAAACTCGTCTTTGAGTTTGGACGCGCGCGCCAACTCGCGATTTGCCATGTTCAACGCATCGCGACTTGCGCGCAGGTCTTGCTCGGCTTGTTTGCGCTCGGTGTTATCAATCAGGGTCGCGCGGCTGTTGACCAGGTTGCCCTGGTTGTCGTAGATTGCCGTGGCGCTAAGAAGCACCGGCAAGATGCTCCCGTCTTTGCGGACGACTTCAAATTCGAGATTTTTGATAAAGCCCTGTTGCAGGAAAACCGAGAATTGTTCGCGGAAACTTTGCGTACTTGCCGGGGTAAGCAGGTCGGTGATTGGGCGACCAATTAGCTCTTGACGCGTATAACCCAGCCAGTTTAACTCGGTTTGGTTGATCATGACATTGATGCCGTTGGCGTCGAGCGAGTGATAACCGGCGGGCGCGTTATCGTACAGGTCTTGGACCTCGGCGGTGCGTTCCTGGACGCGTGCCTCCAACTCGGCAGTGTGTTTTTCGATTTGCTCGCGCAAACGTGTCTGCGCGATGGCGATGGCAAGTTGGTTTGCCACTTCGGTAATAATTTCGACGTGTTCCTGAGTAAAGGCGTTGGGCTGATGCGCGAATAATCGAATGCCGCCAAAGATAGGACCATCCATCAACATAGCCGTGTGGGCGATGGAGGCATACCCACCTTTGGCAATGATCTGTCGTGTCATTGGATCGAGGTGGGGCAGGTCGGTCGCCTCGCTTGTAATCCAGGAACCGGTTTGTTCCATGATGCCCAGGAATTGTGGATCCATTTTGCCGCGCGCGCCGAGGTCATAGGGCAAAATGGTTTCTCCATGCAAACCCACCAACCACGTCTCAGAGGTCTCGCGGTCGAACAGGACGACGGCACCCAGGTCGCAGGGAATGATCTGAGCGACGAGTTCGAGCGCGCGATCGGCAATCTGGACCGGTGTTCGCCCGGCGAGAATTGC
>CAZPIR010000606.1:0-2483 GCA_964586085.1 uncultured Anaerolineaceae bacterium
ATTTTGTGCTGGCGCACTATGCCAGCCAGGGTGTGGATGAACTCGACCGCACCAAGTTGACGCCCTTGCTCCAACTCAAATATCACAACTCACTCGCCGATGCCATCGCCGACCTGGGATAACCCGCCGAGATTGGACAAGTGTTTGCCGGCTTTCAACAGTATTTGTACCAATCGCCGGAGAATAGTTGAAAATATCTCATCGGCATAAACACGGAGACGGTATGGGCGCATTGATTGATTTGCTTGACACGATTATAGACATTGGCGATCTCTATGCAAGGTATGGCGTCAAAGGGTGCGCGTTGATCGTGTTGGCGATCATCCTGAGCATTGCCATCATCATCGTGCTCGCTATGGTGCTGGCATAAAAACGCATGAGACCGGATCGGAACAGGGCGTTGGAGCGCGAAACTCTTGAAAGAGCGCGATAACCGCGAAAAGATTGGGGCCCTTTCGCAATTTTCGTACATTCAGTATTCAACTATTCACGAGGAATAATTTGATTCTTACCTTACACGAATTCCCAGGACGGTATTCGCAATGGCATTGATCAGTCTGCGCGATGTCTGTATCGCTTTTGGCGGACCGTGGCTTCTGGACACGGTCAATCTACAAATTGAACGCGGCGAACGAGTCTGTTTGCTGGGTCGCAACGGCACGGGCAAATCCACCTTGCTCAAGGTCGTCAACGGCGATGTGCCACCGGACCGCGGCGAAGCGTGGCGCGCGCAAGGTGTGCGCACCGCCTATCTCTCGCAAGCCGTGCCACTCGATTTGAATGGACGCGTGCGCGATGTGATTGCACGCGGCTTGGACGACACCACGCACGAAGCGTGGCAACGCGAACATCAAATTGATAAAATCATTTCCCAAATGGGGCTGAACGGCGATGCGGAAAGCGCTACACTGTCGGCTGGCTTGAAGCGGCGTGTGCTCTTGGCGCAGGGTTTGGTGCGCGCGCCCGACCTGGTTCTGCTTGATGAGCCGACCAACCACCTCGACATTGAATCCATCGCGTGGCTCGAAGATTTCTTGTTGCGCTATGGCGGCACTCTGCTCTTTGTCACGCACGACCGCATGTTCCTGCGCAAACTGGCAACACGCATCATCGAATTGGATCGCGGGCAGTTGTCGAATTGGAATTGTGATTACGATACCTTTCTCGTTCGCAAGCAAGCCGCGTTAGAAAACGAGGCAACCGAACGCGCACT
Organism: uncultured Anaerolineaceae bacterium; assembly: GCA_964586085.1. GTDB lineage: Bacteria > Chloroflexota > Anaerolineae > UBA4142 > UBA4142 > JACRBM01. The sequence goes on from CAZPIR010000606.1 coordinate 1,214, forward strand.
GTTCGACAAGAAATTGGCACAAGAAGAAGTCTGGGTTCGCCAAGGCATACGCGCGCGACGAACGCGCAATGAGGGACGAGTGCGCGCGCTGGAACAGATGCGTCGTCAACGCAGTGAGCGACGCGAACGAATCGGCACCGTGCGAATGGCGACCCAGGACAGTGAACGTTCGGGGCAACTGGTCATCGAAACGGAAAAGGCGAGTTATGCGTACGACGACCGCGCCATCGTGCAATCGTTAACGACGACGATTATGCGCGGCGATAAAGTGGGCATCATCGGTCCAAACGGCGCCGGCAAGACGACGCTCTTGCGTTTGTTACTGGGTGAATTATTACCAACGAGTGGAACTGTGCGGCACGGTACGCGTTTGACGATTGCCTACTTTGACCAAATGCGCGCGCAGTTGGACGAAGACAAATCGGCGTGGGAGAATATCAGTCCGGGCAGTGATCATGTGGTGATTAACGGACAAGCGCGGCACGTAATTGGCTATCTGCAAGATTTTCTTTTCGAGTCAGAGCGAGTGCGGCTGGCGGTGCGCGTGCTGTCCGGCGGCGAACGCAATCGCTTGTTGCTTGCCAAGATGTTTACGCAACCGGCGAATGTCCTGGTGCTCGATGAGCCGACCAACGACCTGGATGCCGAAACGTTGGAATTACTCGAAGAACTCTTGGTCGAGTATACCGGCACCTTGCTTTTGGTCAGCCATGATCGCATGTTTCTCAACAACGTCGTCACGAGTGTGCTCGCGCTGTCTGGCGATGGGAGCGTCGCCGAATATGCGGGCGGTTACGATGATTGGTTACGCCAGCGCAAAGCCGCTGAGCCAGTCAAACGCGAGCCGGCAAAACCCGAAGCGCCGCGCCGCGTGCCCGACCCAGGTCGGTTGAGTTACAAAGCGCAACGCGAACGCGAAGCGATGCGCCAAGAGTTGGCGACCTTGCCGCACCGCATCCAAGCGTTGGAAAACGAACAACACGAATTGGCGCAGACGATGACCACCGCCGAATTTTACAAACAATCCGCCAGCGAGATTGTGCAAGCGAATGAGCGCCTGCGTTTGTTAGAAGATGAATTGGCCGCCGCGTATGCGCGATGGGAAGAACTGGAACGAGAACTGGGCTAGGTTGTCCATTTCAACTGGGTGCTTGATACGCATCAGTACACCGACATCAAGGCAAACAACAACACCGGCGTAAACGGTGACGACAATATTTTCCCCTGTTGACAATTCTCCACCACCTGTGATAAAATTTTTGTCAGAGCA
>CAZPIR010000607.1:0-2465 GCA_964586085.1 uncultured Anaerolineaceae bacterium
GCGCGGCGGCGGGTCGCTCGAAACCGAGCGCGAGTCCGGCGGTGATGGTTGCGCACGAACGCGAGACGCCCGGAAAAATGGCAAACGATTGTGCGATGCCGATCATGATCGCGTCGCGCCAGGTGGCTTGCGGCAATTTGCGAAAATGTTTTGCGAATCGCTCTGCCGCGAACAATGCCGCGCCAAGCAGGGCGATGATGACGCCCATCGCCACCATCGCGAGCGGTTCGATGTGCGAATGATTGGGGTGAAACAATTCTTCGATTTTGCTTTCGGCGAGCACGCCGACCAATCCACCGGGAATCGAGCCGACGACGAGAAACCAGGCGAGCCGGCGATCCACATCATCGCCGATTTTGCGTTCGAGAATGCTTGCGATGCCGGCGCGAATCAAGCGCACCCAGTCGTTGGCGAAAAAAATCAACAACGCGACCAAGGTGCCGAGATGCAGAGCGACATCAAAGGTCAGACTTTCGAGCGCGGGATCATTCCACTCGAATAACCAGGGCACAATCACTAGGTGCGCGGAACTGGAAATCGGAATAAATTCGGTGAGACCTTGGAGGATGCCGAGTAAAATGGCTTGGAGAATTTGCATTCGAGTCCTTGAGACGTGGCAAAATTATTTTTGGAGCAGAAAACGTTTGAGCAAATTGAGCGCGGCATCGGCACTGTGCGATTTATTCGCGAGGCGATTGTCGTTCCAGAGATGTTTTTCGACAATGATCTGGGTCTCGGTCGCGAGCGCAATGTACGTAAGCCCGACCGGTTTGCCGGGCATGCCGCCACCCGGTCCAGCGATGCCGGTCACCGCGACGCCAATGGTCGAATTGAATCGTTCGCGCACGCCGCGCGCCATTTCGCTTGCGGTTTCCGGGCTGACTGCGCCGTGATGGTTGAGCGTATCCCAGGATACGCCGAGCATGGCAACTTTGGCTTCGTACGCGTACGCAACAACGGCGGCAATCAGATAAGCCGAACTGCCGGCGAGATTGGTCAGCCGATGAGTGACTAGTCCGCCGGTGCAGGATTCGGCAATCGCGAGTGTTTGTTTTTGGGCGAGGAGCAATTCGTGGACGGCAAGCGCAAGCGCATCGTTCGTTGGATTTGACACGTGCGGCATTATAACAGAGATAACGCGAGAGTCAAACTCTTGCGCGAGTTTAGCGAATGATGCGATGCACGACCGGTGGCAATGTGGGCGGCGTGTCGCTGAATGTGTACGCCGCGAGCAAACGCTCTTCGGCCAGCGTGAAACTGGCGCGGTCGTGTGCGTGAAGCGTAAGCAAGGGTTCGCCGTGTTGCACGTGTGCGCCCAGTTTCGGGTGAAACACCATGCCGACGCCGTAATCAATCGGCGCGCCTTTTTTGATGCGCCCGCCACCCAGACCGACGACGGTCAAGCCAACCTCTTCGGTGTTGATGGCGGCGATGTACCCGTCGCGCGGCGCAAGCACATCAGCGATCACGTGCGCGCGTGGCAAAATTGTGTAATCATCCATCACACGTGGGCGATCCACGTACTCGTCGCCGAGTTGTTCGCTTCCGCCTTGCGCGTCAATCCATTCGCCGAATTTTTTGAGCGCGCGTCCATCCGCGAGTGCGCGTTCCACTTGTTGGCGCGCATCGGTTTCATCGCGTGCGGCGTCGGCGAGCCACACCATTTGCGCGGCGATTTCGAGACAATGCTCGACGAGGTCGCGTGGTCCGCGCCCCTTGAGCGTTTCAATCGCTTCAATCACTTCAAGCGAGTTGCCCACTGCGCGCCCCAGCGGTTGGTTCATGTCGCAGATCACGGCGCACACCTTGCGTCCCACGCGCTTGCCAATCTGAACCATCAACTCGGCGAGCGCGATTGCCTCTTGCTCAGTCTTCATAAACGCGCCGCTACCGACCTTGACATCGAGTACGATAATGTGCGCGCCCGCCGCGATTTTTTTGCTCATGATCGAACTGGCGATGAGCGGCAAGGACGCGACGGCACCGATCACATCACGGAGAGCATACAATTTTCCATCGGCGGGCGCGAGGTCGTGCGTCTGTCCGCTGACGACGATGCCGTGTGTTTTCAACTGCGCGATAAATTCATCCGTGTTCAAATCGCAACGAAAACCTGGGATGGCTTCGAGCTTGTCGAGCGTGCCGCCGGAAAACCCCAGCCCGCGCCCGGACATTTTGCCGACCGGCAAACCGAGCGACGCGACAAGCGGCGCGACGATGAGCGTCGTCTTGTCGCCGACGCCGCCGCTCGAATGCTTGTCGAGCACGCGCGGGAAAATTGGCGTGAGGTCGAGCACCTCGCCCGAATGTGCCATCGCGAGCGTGAGCGCGGTGGTTTCTTCTGCGTTCATCCCGCGCAAGTACACTGCCATTGCCCACGCGGCGGCTTGATAATCCGGAATTTCGCCGGTGGTAAAACCTTCGATGAAAAATTTGATCTCGTCTTGCGAGAGTGCGTGTCCATC
>CAZPIR010000608.1:0-2465 GCA_964586085.1 uncultured Anaerolineaceae bacterium
GTGCAACGTCTGCCGATTTTTTTGCGTTGCGTGGGGTGAATCTGCGTCTCAAGCACGGCGAGGTTGTCGGACTAGTCGGCAAAAATGGCGCGGGCAAAAGCACCCTGCTCAAAGTGATTGCACGTGTTTTGCGACCGACCCAGGGACAGGTCTGGGTCAAGGGCAGGGTTGCGCCGCTGTTGGAATTTGGCGCGGGATTTCATCCTGAGTTAACGGGACGCGAAAATGTTTTTTTGAATGGTGCATTACTTGGTTTTACGCGCGCGCAAATGCGTGCCAAGTTTGACCGTATCGTCGAGTTTGCCGAACTGAATGATTTTATTGACGCGCCATTGCGCACGTATTCGAGTGGCATGGTGGCGCGGCTCGGTTTTGCGGTGGCGACCGACGTCGAGCCGGAAATTTTGATTCTTGATGAAGTGCTCTCGGTCGGCGACGCGGCATTTCAAAAAAAATCATTCGAGCGCATTCAAGCATTTCGCGCATCGGGCGCGACCATTTTATTTGTCACGCACAATCTCGATGCGGTCAAGGCAATGTGCACGCGCGCGATCTGGCTCGATCAAGGTCGCGTGGTGGCAGAGGGTTCGCCCGATGCAATGGTCAACCAATATCTGGGGCGCGACCAGGTTGTCGAAGCACAACGCCTTGCGACCCAAAGCCAGCGCGAACCGGAAACTCGCTGGGGCACACGGCAAATCGAAATTACGCGGGTGCGCTTGACGGATGCGCATGGTAAAGGGCAAACAATTTTTCAAACCGGCGATGTGTTAGCGTTGCATCTCGATTTTCACGCCCATTGCGCGATTCCTGCGCCCGTGTTTGGTATGGCAATTCATCGGCAAGATGGTTTGCATGTTTCAGGACCCAACACAGCTTTCGATGGTTTGGTTTTGCCAACGTTGGAAGGAGCTGGGACAATCAGTTACACGATTACGCGTTTACCATTACTCGAAGGGCTGTACAACATATCGGTTGCGGTGGTCAATCACGATGATACGGAAATTTTTGATTATCATGATCGCGCGTATCCGTTTCGGGTGGTAAACGAGGTGAGCGCGACTAGGGAACGATATGGCGCGATCACTTTGCGCGGTGAATGGAAATTGAATGAGCAACCTTGACGCGCGTCTGTATGATGAATATTATTACGCGCATTGTTGTGGAATGCCTTATACGCGTACGCCGCAGTGGTTGGATTTTTTTGGCGGCATCGCTGAGCAGATCGCGCGCAAAATTTCGCCACACACGGTTCTTGATGTAGGTTGTGCGATGGGTTTCCTGGTTGAACAGTTGCGTGTGCGCGGCATCGAAGCATTTGGCGTGGACACATCCGAGTATGCGCTTGATCACGTTGATCCATCTGTCGCCGCGTACTGTTCTTGCGCGTCGGCGACGGAGGCATTCTCGCGCCAGTACGATTTAATTGTTTGCATTGAAGTGCTGGAACATCTCGCGCCCCACGATGCAGAAAGGGCAATTGAAAATTTTTGCCAGCACAGTGACGACATTATATTTTCTTCGACTCCTTTTGATTTTCGCGAGCCGAAGCATATCAACGTGCAACCTCCAGAATATTGGGTCGAAGTGTTTGCGCAAAATGGTTTTTTTAACGATCTCGATTTCGATGCCTCGTTTGTCACTGCGTGGGCGATGCGTTTTCGTCGTCGCACCGATTCGCCCGCGCGCATCGTGCGTGACTATGAGCGTACCTTGCGGCACACTCGCCAGGAGAATCGCGATCTGCGTGCGTTAACTGTTGAAATGCGTGACCAATTGGCGACTGCCGAAAAATTGGCGCGTGAAAATGAGGCGGCGACCGAAACGATGCGCGCGCAATGGACGGCGATCACACACAGTCGCGCGTGGCGAGTGTGGCAATTCGTTCGACGGGTGTTGCGGCGAAAGTGATGATGCGTGGAAAACATTTTAATTGTTAGCCACGAGATGGTTGGCGCTACCATGGCAGGCCCAGGGATTCGGTATTGGCATCTCGCGCGCGTCTTGAGTCGTGAATTTTGTACTACCCTCGCTGTGCCGCACTCGATTCCGCCCAATTTTGATTCTGGACAGATGCATCTCGTTGAGTACGTTCCTGGTGAATGGCGCTCACTCGAACCGTTGGCTCGCGCCGCGCAGGTGGTTATTCTACCGGGTATCCTCGCTTCCGATTTTCCCGAACTGGCGTCTCATGGTTGTGCGATTGTAATTGACGGTTACGATCCGTATATGGCAGAATGGTTGGCGGCGTCCAGCGGAAGCTCTGACGACCAGAAAAAAAATTGGGCTGGGTTTGCCAGGCAACTCACCTCACAGTTTTTGTTGGGCGATTTTTTCATTTGCGCGAGTGAGCGTCAACGTGATTGGTGGTTGGGCGCGCTCGAAGCACATGGACGCGTTAATCCGTGGACGTTTGGCGCATCGCCCTCGTTGCGTGGTTTGGTAGATGTCGTTCCGTTTGGATT
>CAZPIR010000609.1:0-2455 GCA_964586085.1 uncultured Anaerolineaceae bacterium
ATTTGACCAAGGACGGGGGACGAAGAACCAACGTCTTTGGTCTCGCTTCGCGGTCCTTCGTCCTCGGTCTGAAAAAGAAATTCGCCGACAGGCAGATAACGTGCAATAAACGCAACTGCGTCAGCGAACTCGGTAAAATTCACTTCGGTATTCGATTGAACGTGGACGACCACGCCGCGCCAGGCGTGCGCAGGCGGCACGGCTGTGCCTTCTTCGGCAACATCGTGCACAAAACGCAGAACGAACGATTCCACGCGCGGACTAGCGAGCGACACCCCTGTCCTCCACGCGAACAATCTAGCACACGGCGGTTACAAACGAGTTACAAACCGTGACGAACGTCACCCGCAACACCGGACGCCCAGCACTGCCAATTTGCCGACTAGAATGCTATTCTCGAATCGAAAGCGAGGCGGAAATGGCAGAACCCATCATCACGATTGAACACTTGGTCAAGGATTATTCGACGGACGCGGGCAACGTGCGCGTGCTCGACGATGTGTCGCTCGGCGTGAATGCCGGCGAGTTCGTCGCGGTTGTCGGACCGAGCGGGTCGGGCAAGTCCACGCTCATCAATATGCTCACCGGGATTGATCGTCCGACCGGCGGCACGATTCACGTCGCCGGGACGCGCGTGGATACGCTCAGCGAAAATGCGATGGCGCGCTGGCGCGGGCGCAACGTCGGCGTGATTTTTCAATTTTTTCAACTTTTGCCGACGCTGACAATTCTCGAAAACGTCATGATCCCGATGGATTTCTGCCGCACGTATCCGGTGCGCGAACGCAAAGAACGCGCGATGCATTTGCTCACCCAGGTTGGAATGGCGGAGCAAGCCAAGAAATTGCCGAGTGCAGTTTCGGGTGGACAGCAACAACGCGCCGCGATTGCGCGCGCGCTCGCGAACGATCCGCCGCTCCTCGTCGGCGATGAACCAACCGGCAACCTCGACAGCAAAACCGCCGACCAGGTTTTCAAAATGTTCGGCGACCTGACCGCGCGTGGCAAAACGGTGGTGATGGTCACGCACGACCGTGAGTTGGCATCGCGCATTCCGCGCGTCGTGCGTGTGCAGGATGGACGGGTGGTGTAACGATGCTCGACTCACTCTATTCAATTCGCAAAAAAATCTTTCGCGACCTGTGGGGCAATCGTAATCGCACGTTCCTCGTCGCGCTTTCGATTGCGATTGGCGTTATCGGCGTCGGAATGATCGTCGCGACGCGCGATGTGTTAATGTCGGATGTGATGCATCGGTACGGCGCGATCAACCCGGCGCATATTGAAATCGTCGTGCCGAAAGGGGTCAAGGTGGACGATGTGCGCGGACTTGCCAAAGTGGATGGCGTCGTGGATGTGCAAGCGCGCGCCGTGTTCAACGGACGTTATCGGCACGCGGACGAGTACGCGTGGCATCCGATGGAGTTTATTGCATTCGACGACCCGCACGCGCAAACCATCAACAAAATCGTTCCCGAATCCGGCACGTTTCCACCGGCGCGCAATCAGCTCGTCGTTGAACGCGCATCGCTCGACGAGATGCGCGCGCAAATTGGCGACACGGTCATCGTAGACGTGAACGGGCACGAGCGCGAAATGCAAATCGTCGGCACGGCACATCAACAAGACGATGTAATGGCATCCGTCAAGGGCAACCCGATTGTTCTCGTGCATTTCGACACGCTCACGCAATTGCAAGCGAACGATAGATACACGACAATTTACCTCACGACGCACAACCTTAACGAACGCGCGCAGATTGCCAACGCCGCGCGCGACCGCCTCGAACGCGCGGGGTACACGCTTGGGCGCGTGACCTTGCACGACCCGGCTCTGCATCCGACCCAGGATGTGCTCGATGTGCTCCTCCTCGTGATGGGTATTCTCGGCGGGCTGAGTTTGCTGTTGAGCAGTTTTCTCGTGACGAACACGATCAGCGCACTCGTCGCGCAACAGATTAAACAGATCGGCGTGATGAAAGCGGTTGGCGCGGACACGTGGCTCGTGCTTCGCACGTTCGGCTTGACCGTGATGGCGTACGGCATCCTCGGCACATTCGTCGCCTCGCCGATTGCGGAACGCACCGGCTATCAACTCGCCAAATATCTCGCGCACCAAATCAACGTTGACCTGTACGCGTATCGTCCTTCGATTCCCGCATTCATCACGATGCTCGCGGTTGACTTGCTCGTCCCGATGTTCGCGGCGGCGAAACCATTGTGGGAAGGCGCGCGCATCACGGTGCGGCAAGCGATCAGCGATTATGGACTGGGCGGCGGGTCGGGTAACAATTGGCTGAGCCGCCTGCTCGCGCGCGTGCAGGATTTGCCGCGCGAATGGGCGCTCGCGTTACGCAATGCCGTGCGAGTGCCGGATCGCCTCGCGCTCACGGTGGCGACGCTCGCGCTCGGCGGCGCGATTTTTATCGCGGTGTTGTGCGTGGATGCCTCGTTCG
>CAZPIR010000610.1:0-2446 GCA_964586085.1 uncultured Anaerolineaceae bacterium
AAAATTTTTTGACGACCCTCGCGACCCAGGAACGCACCGAGGTCATTCGTCGCGCGTGTGAGCAAGCGCTCGCGCAAATTCGGTTCCGTCTCCGCCCAAATCTCATTTAACACAGAGAAAATTTTTATCAACTCGGTGTCCTCGGTGCGCTCTGCGCCTCAGCGTTGAAACTTGGATTTCATGACCAAGAATTTGGTTCGCTCAAATTGACATCGTTTCGCATTGCCCTATAATTTCCGCATGTCATCTACCACTGAATTGATTGTTGAATCCTCCGGCACTCGCCTTGATCGTTACGTCAGCGAACACCTCACCGAACTTTCGCGCGCCCAAGTGCAACGCTTGATTGAAGATGGTTTTGTGTCGGTCAACGAGGTTGCGCGCAAAGCGAGTTACAAGGTGCAAGCCGGCGAAACGATTCGCGTCCAAGTGCCGCCGCCCGAACCTGCCACACCGCGCGCCGAAAACATCCCGCTCGATATTTTGTATGAAGACGATGATATGATTGTCGTCAACAAATCGGCGGGTATGGTCGTGCATCCGGCGGCAGGGCACAGCGAGGGTACGCTTGTCAATGCGATTCTCGCGCATTGCCCCGGCTTGAACGTTGGCGGCGAAGAACGACCTGGGATTGTGCATCGGCTTGACAGCGAGACGAGCGGCGCGATCCTCGTCGCGAAAAACGATTTGGCGATGCGCGATTTGCAGGCGCAGTTCAAGGCGCGGCGCGTCCATAAAACATATCTCGCATTGGTTGAGGGTCGTGTGAATCCACCGCACGGAAAGATTGACGCGCCGATTGGGCGCGACCCGAAATTCCGGCAAAAGATGGCGGTAGTTACACAAGGCAAAACACGCGCGTCGGTGACGATTTTTCACACGCTCGCGAATCTAGGCAATTACACGCTCCTTGCAGTCGAGCCGCAGACGGGACGCACGCATCAGATTCGGGTGCATCTCGCGTTTCTCGGTTTTCCGGTCGTGGCAGATGCGATTTATGGGCGCGCAAAAAATTCGCTTGGCTTGGCACGACAATTTTTGCACGCGTGGAAAATCGCGTTCACCACGCCGCGCGACCAGCGTACACTCAACCTCGTCGCGCCTCTGCCGCCAGAATTGCTTGATGTGTTGTCCTTGTTAAAGTTCGATGTAACGAGTTTGAAATAATCTGGAACCATTTTGCCCAGTGTGTCGTCCTGTAGATGAAAGCGAATGCTTTCGAGGAGGGCAACATGTGGGGCATTCTGAGTGATTTTGCAAGCGCATTTGTCATTACGGTTTTGTTGGTGGTGATGCTCGGCGGTTGCGGTCCGTCCCAAGTCAATCTTGATGCAAGCGCGGACAGTACGCTCAAGCAAGTGGCGCGTGGACAAAACTTGTTCATCACGCTCGAATCGAATCCGAGTACCGGCTATCGTTGGGACGTGGTCGAACTCGATGCTTCGGTTCTGCGCCAAGTGAACGAGTCCGTGTTCAAATCGTACTCGACAAGCAATCCACCATTGGTTGGTGTGGGTGGCACGGAAACATTTCGCTTCGAGCCGCAAGTGCCCGGCGTGACGACGCTGAAAATGATTTACCACCGCGCGTGGGAAATGGATGTTGCGCCGATCAAAACGTACACCATTCAGGTTGCAGTTAGCTGACACAAAGATGTATCAGCCCGGGACACTCCCGGGCTGATATTGTTTGGTAGGTCAAAGTGACGTATACTTGAGGCAAGCAAGCTATTTGCTGTGCGTGCTCTCGAGCAAGAATAAATCAAGTCGCTTCAGGCAAGATAAAACTATTCGCCGATTGAAACCTGCCTGATTGAATTTGCAAACGGAGTCTCCATGAAATTTGCCACTCGTGCCATCTCCATTTTGTTGATTGTCTTGGTGCTTCTCGGCATCTGCGCCGTGCTGTTCCAGTTCACCGAAGTTGACGCGCCAGTGACGAGCGCCTTGCGCGGTTTGACGCCCGCAAGCGTCAAGGATGTTTTGCGTCCTCTGCGCGCGCCGCAAGTGTTGGGGTTCGGTCCGGCGTTTGACGCGAAAGAAATTTCGCCGACCGCGCCGATTACGATCACGTTTCTCACGCCCATGACCGCGAACGATGCGGCGATTCAAATTTCGCCGGACATTCGCGGTTCGTTTGCGTGGAGCGGCAACGCGGTCACGTTCACGCCGGCAGAGGCGTGGCCCCTCAGCACAACGGTCAGCGTCACGGTCACACGCGACGCGCGCAGTTGGTTGCAACGCCGCGCCGAAAAAGATTTTGCGTGGTCGTTCACGACGCTCGCGCCGCCGATGATTGTCGCCACCGAGCCGCGCCAGGGCGCCGAGTTTGCCTTCCTCGAAAATCGTTTGGCGATCACGTTCAATCGCGAGATGGATCAGCAATCGGTTGAGCAACGTCTCAAGGTCGAGCCGGCAATTTCAAACATGCGGCTTGCGTGGCAAGG
>CAZPIR010000611.1:0-2438 GCA_964586085.1 uncultured Anaerolineaceae bacterium
AAGTGTATCCGGTTTTGGAGGCTTCAAGATGTCCGAACTCATGTCCGAACTTCAGGGAAAACAAAATCCGACCGATGTTCTCGGTCGGTTGAGGATTAACGCGCGCGACGCCATTCGAGATAACTCACCACCTGCTCGTCCGCCAGCGTCATCGGCGGCGACATGAACGAGAGCCGGTCACTGGCAAATTCGTAAAAATGCTCACGGTCAACTCCCACCCAGTTTGGGTACGTGCATCCCTCGACGTGATGAATCACCAGCGGGCGCATCGTATCCACCTCGAACGTGCCCCAGTACGCCATGCTACCCTGGAACGCGGTTTGCACTTCGTCGGGTGTGCCGCGATGCCAATCGTTCGACGCAAACCTGGGTCGGTCGGCTTCCATAATTTGCAATGCCATGTGTCCGTCGGGTTCGTAAATCAAAATCCCGCGTACACCTTCCCCAAACGGATGAATTGAAATCCCATCCGCTAAACGCATTTCGTACTTGATGAGTTTCCACACCCCGATAAAGGGATTGTCCTGCATGTTTCACCTCGTCGTGAAATGGGCCGCCTCAAACAACAAAACGGTGGTCGCCATCGCCGCGTTCAACGATTCCGCGCCGCCGCGCATCGGAATGGCTACTCGCGCATGAGCAATTTGTTTTGCTTCGTCCCCTGCCCCATCTGCTTCGCCGCCCACAATCAGCGCGACCGGGCGTGACCAGTTTGCGCGCGAGTACTTGATCTCGCCGTGTGCGTCCGCAAGATACACACGCGGAATCGCGCGCGTGACTTCGGCGATCTGTTCCCAGGACGCGACGCGGAAAGGCACGGTGAACAACGCCCCCATCGCCGCGCGCACGACCTTGTCGTTGTACGGATCGGCGGAACCGGACGCCAAGAAAACCGCGTCCACGCCCGCCGCGCGCGCCGAACGAAAAATCGTGCCGAGGTTTCCAGGGTCGCGCACACCATCGAGAATCAAAACAAATTGCGCCTGAGTCGGCAAAGGCAATTCGATGAATGGCAAAACGGCAATGATGCCTTGCGGTGTTTCAGTGCTCGCAATTTCCTGCAGAACCTCATCGCTCACTTCGAGCACGTCCGGCGTGAGTGAACGAACCTGGGCGAGCAAAGAACGCGCGCGCGAATCTTGATCGATTTGCGCAGTGTACAACACAAACGCGGGAACAACACTTGCCTTGATCGCTTCTTCGATGAGCCGCACGCCTTCGGCGACGAATTGCCGCGCGGCGTACCGCTCTTTGCGCCGCGCGAGTGCGCGGACGAGTTTAACTTTGGGATTCGCTGAACTGGTAATCAATTTTTCCACCAATCTCATTCAGATTTTTCAAAGCATATTCGATGGCTTGCCCAACCATCATTGCACGACCTTGGGTTAATTTGGCATTCCACTCCGTTTCACCCAACTGCTCACGCACATGGGCAATAATGGGATCATAAACTAGGTGGGCGATTTTCGCCATCTTGAACTCACCCGATTCGCGGTTGACGGGTAACGCGCCAAATAACTGCGCCGCTAATTTGAGTTGCCCCGTCCTCCCCATCACACCGGCAAAGCCAGCAAGACAGGTCACATTATTGTCGTCGCCTAAATCTCGAAAGATCGTCTCACTCTCGCAAAAGAACCCTAATGCGCGTGCGCAATCCCCGGCATGCAGAGTAACTTGCCCCAAATTCACCAAGGTCTGGGCAAGCGCGTTGCGAAAGTGCATGGTTTGACGAATTCGAGCACATTCCAAATACAATTTTTCTGCGGTGGCATAATCCTGGTCCAAACGCGCCAAACGCGCAAGCGACATGAGCGAAAAAGCTTGCAGGTTGGTCATGTCTTCTTGGCGCGCTAGTTCCAACGATTGTCCAAAGTACGTCCGTGCTAACGTATCGTCGCCATTGCCGCTTGCCGCCGTGCCAAGTTGCCAAAGTGCATTGCCCATCGCATGGTGGTTGTTCAGTTCACGCCCCAAGACCAATGCTTGTTCGGCAAAGGGTTGCATTTGCGCCCATTGACCAGCATGATATTTCATGGCGGCAAGATCGTTCAGCACATTCATCATTTGATGTTTGTCGTCCAATCCGCGCGCCATCTCCAAACTAGCATGGAGCAAATCATTGGCGGATGAATAATTTCCAACTATATCCGCGCGTGAACCGGCAATTCCTAACGCCATGGCACGCACTCTACTGGGTTTGCCCGGATCGGTCAACGCCAAGATTCGCTGTGCCAATTCGTCGCCTTCTTTTTTGCGACAAGTAAAATCCCAGAACCAATCTAATGCGGCTCCTAATCGAACAGCGGATTCAAGTTTGTGCGTTATGGCATGGTCTAACGCCGAATGTAAATTCGAGTAATCGGTTTCGATTTGTTCCAGCACAACAGGACGACCGGCGCGAATAGATGGCTCACTTATTTCGGCAAAGTGTAGAAAAT
>CAZPIR010000612.1:0-2425 GCA_964586085.1 uncultured Anaerolineaceae bacterium
GGATTGTTTACCTTACACCACGTTTCGCATCGCCACCGACCCGGCATCGGGAAAACTGGGTGTGTATCGCGATGGTGCGTTGCTGCGCGAGAGCGCGTCCGATGCAGACCTGGCAGAGTATTTGCTGGGTGAGGTCACGTTTCGTCTGCTCGACCAAAGTCGCGATGGGATTACTTTGCATGCGGGTGCGCTGGCATGGCGCGACAAGGGCATTCTCATCCCAGGTGCGATTGGCGCCGGCAAAACCACGCTGACTGCCTGGCTCGTGCATCAAGGTCTGGACTATCTCACCGACGAGATGGTGTGGGTTGCGACCGGCACTGACCAACTCGATGCGTTTACACGTCCGCTCAATGTTAAACCAGCCGGTCGCGCGATCCTGCAAACCTTTTTCGATTTCGAGGCGCAAGCGTCGCATGTGTTGCGTGGCGAACTGGTTGATTTGATTTTACCGACCGCGCTCAACCCCACGAATGTTTTGAGTACTCCCTCGCTTGGTTTGATCCTCTTTCCGGCATATCAACCGAATGTGGCGCCTCAGATTGAATACTTGTCTTCTGCGCAAACCGGGTTGGCTCTGGCGTCGGGCATTTTGAATGTAGGCAATTTGAGCGATCGTGGCTTCGCGCAGATTGCGCATCTCGCGCGCGTGGCGCCGGCATTCCGAGTGCGTTATAGCCATTTCGATCAAATCGAAAAACAATTGCAGACCTTGATTGGATTTGGCGACTAGAGGATTTTCGATCCGTCTTGTGGTACTCTTGGAGGAAAAGCATGTCTCGAATTATTCGCGCTCCGCGCGGCACACAACGCACCTGCAAATCCTGGCTCACCGAAGCGCCCTTGCGAATGCTGATGAACAATCTCGATCCGGATGTCGCCGAAAAACCGGACCAACTCATTGTCTATGGCGGACGCGGCAAAGCGGCGCGCAACTGGGAATGCTTTGATGCCATCGTCGCCTCGCTCAAAGAATTGGAAAATGACGAGACCTTGCTCGTGCAATCCGGCAAGCCGGTCGGTGTGTTCAAATCGCATGCTGACGCGCCGCGCGTGTTGATTGCCAACTCGAATATGGTGCCGGCATGGGCGACCCAGGAAAATTTCGATGCGTGGGAAAAAGCCGGGTTGATGATGTACGGACAGATGACGGCGGGCAGTTGGATTTACATTGGCAGTCAAGGTATCGTGCAAGGAACGTACGAAACGCTCGGCAGTTTGGCGCAACAGCAGGGCTGGGGATCGCTCAAAGGCAAATTTGTGTTGACCGCCGGCTTGGGCGGGATGGGCGGCGCGCAACCACTTGCTGTGACGCTGAATGAAGGCGTCGCGCTCGTCGTCGAGGTGGATCGCGCGCGCGCGCAACGACGATTGGAGACGCGCTATCTCGATGAATTGACCGACAACCTCGAAGACGCGATGACCCGTGTCGAAGAAGCGCTTGGCAAAAAAGAGCCGCGCTCGATTGGACTCGTTGGCAACGCGGCGGATGTTTTGCCCGAACTCGTTTTGCGTGGCGTCGTGCCCGATGTTGTGACCGATCAAACGCCGGCGCACGATCCGTTATCGTACGTGCCGGAGATGCCGCTCGAAGAAGCAAGCCAATTGCGAACCACGAACAGTGCCGAGTATCAGGAACGTTCGATGCGCGCAATGGCGCGTCACGTCGAGGCGATGTTGGAATTTCAAAAACGTGGCGCGATTGTTTTTGATTACGGCAACAATTTGCGTCAACGCGCATTTGATGCCGGCGTGAAAAATGCGTTTGATTATCCTGGATTTGTGCCGGCATACATTCGCCCGTTGTTCTGTGAAGGCAAGGGACCGTTTCGCTGGGTCGCGCTCTCCGGCGACCCGCAAGACATTTATCGCACCGACGAAGCGATCCTGGAACTGTTTCCCGAAAATAAAAATCTCGCGCGCTGGATTCGAATGGCGCGACAACGCGTCGCGTTCCAAGGTTTGCCTGCGCGCATTTGCTGGCTCGGTTACGGCGAACGCGCGCGCGCCGGTTTGAAATTCAACGAACTCGTCGCGCGCGGCATCGTCTCTGCGCCGATTGTGATTGGGCGCGATCATCTCGATGCTGGGTCGGTCGCGTCGCCGCGCCGCGAGACGGAAGCGATGCGCGATGGATCGGATGCGATTGCCGATTGGCCTCTGCTCAATGCGCTCATCAACGCGGTGAACGGCGCGACCTGGGTCTCGATTCATCACGGCGGCGGCGTGGGCATCGGCTATTCGATTCACGCCGGTCAAGTGATTGTCGCCGATGGCACACCTGAAGCGGCGCGGCGTTTGGAGCGTGTGTTGACGAGCGATCCGGGGATGGGGGTGATTCGTCACGCCGACGCGGGCTATCCCGAAGCAATCGGATTTGCGAAACGCGCCGGCGTCAAAATTCCAATGCTAGGATAAATGAACC
>CAZPIR010000613.1:0-2423 GCA_964586085.1 uncultured Anaerolineaceae bacterium
AATGTAATCACCACGCCCTCAATCACATTCCCCATCGTGCGATACGGACGAATGCGCATCAAGTACCACGCATTCGACTTGGTTTGGACTTCGGCTTCTTTAGGCATCAATGTATCGAGCACGGTTTGCACATCTTGCACCAGCGCATTATACCCGACTAGGTTCGAAACAATATGCCCCACCGGTCGGCCAATGTCCGTTTGAATCAGGTTGATCAACTGGGTCGTTGCCGGCGTGAATCGAGAAATGCGCAATTGATGATCCACAAACAAGGTGCCGATGCCGGTGCCGGCGAGCAAATTGTTCATGTCATTGTTCGCGCGCGTGAGGTCCACGACCTTGGTTTGCAATTCGGCGTTGACGGTTGACAATTCTTCATTCACCGATTGCAATTCTTCTTTCGACGTTTCCAATTCCTCATTCGTGGATTGCAATTCTTCGTTGACCGATTGCATCTCTTCGTTTGTGGATTTGAGTTCCTCGTTCGAGGTCTCCATTTCCTCCAACGTCGCCTGCAAATATTCGTCCTTGGTGCGCAATTCTTGTTCCAGCCGAATGACGCGCGCCTCCATCTCGGGCGAGGGCACGCCAGGTTGCGCGCTCGTCGCAGGTTCGGCAAGGTCAACCATCGGCGGCGTTTCTTCCAGAATCACCAGAAACACATCGGACAAAAATTCACCGGACCCATTAGCCATCACCGGGCGCACGATCAAATTGATCGTCGTGAAATCGCCGTTCGTCTTGACCGCCAGACCGGTGTAACGCACTGGCTCGCGGTGCGCCACCACCTTGTGCAAAGCCATTGCCAATTCGTGGCGCAACCCTTCGCGCGCCATTTGCAAAACATTCATCCCCGCATCACCCGGCGCGGGTTCCAGATATTTGCCGGTGCGTCCGTAAAAATGGAGCACCTCGCCGCGCCCGTTGATGAGCACACTCGCGGGCGCATAGTGTTGGAGCAGAGCTTGCCCAATCAGGTCGCGCCAATTGACCTTGCCTTCGCCACGTGCCGCATCGGGACGGGGTTGCGCGCGCGCCGCGTTTTCCAACAACGGCGGCACAAACTCGCTGAGCGAGGGATGGAGGGTCCCAAGACCGGTTTCCAAACGTTGATAAATTTTCCATTTGCGGTCGAGCGACGCAAAGAGCGTCGTAAAATCGCCGACCGTCTCCGAGGTTCCCAGGAACAACGTGCCGCCCGGCTTGAGCGCATAGTGAAACAGCGGAATCAATTTCTTTTGCAAATCGCCGTTCAAATAAATCAACAGGTTGCGGCAACTGATCAGGTCGAGTTTGGAAAACGGCGGGTCTTTGATCATGTCCTGCTCGGAAAAAACGATCAGGTCACGAATGAATTTTTGGATGCGATAACCGCCGTCACCCGGCTCGGGGGTGAAATAGTGCGCGAGGCGTTCCGGCGAAATGTCGGCGGCGATGCTGGAGGGAAACACGCCGTTGCGCGCCTGGTCAATGGCTTGGTGGTCAATGTCGGTCGCAAAGATTTGCACCTTGAACGTTTGCCGCGTCGTCTCCAAATGTTCCTGGATCAGAATTGCCACCGAGTAGGCTTCTTCGCCGGTCGAGCAACCGCACACCCACACGCGCACGCTACCGCCCACCGGCTTGCTGGCAAAGAGACGCGGAATGACCTGGGTTTGCAAAGCGGCGAACGCTTCGGGGTCACGAAAGAAATTCGTCACGCCAATCAGCAAATCGCGAAAGAGCGCATCGAGTTCTGCCGGTGTTTTTTGGGCAAAGCGCAAATAATCTTCGGTGTGTTCGATCTGTTGAATCGCCATGCGTCGTTCGACGCGACGCACGAGCGTGTTTTGTTTGTACTGGGAGAAATCGTGCCCGGTCTGCGCGCGAAGCAGGACGCACATTTTTTTCAAGAGGTCTTCGGATTTGGGCGTGGGCGCGACAAGCGGTTGCGCTTTTTTGCCGAACGCATGATTCGCGTACGCGATGAGTTGCGCGGGCATGTCCGCCGGCTTGAGCACATAGTCCACCAAGCCGGTCGCAATGGCACTGCGCGGCATCCCATCGTACTCGGCATTGTCCGGGTCTTGCGCCATCACCAAGCCGCCCTCGCCCTTGATCGCGCGCGCACCCAGGGTGCCGTCACTGCCGGTGCCGGAAAGGACGATGCAAATCGCGCGCTCGTGTTGATCCTGCGCCAGCGAGCGAAAGAAAAAATCAATCGGCAAACGCAAGCCGCGCGGCTCGGTCGGTTCGAGCAATTCGAGCGCGCCGTTCAAAAACGCCATGTCGCGATTCGGCGGAATGATGTACGCGCAGTTCGGCTCGACGCGCATCCCATCTTCCACTTCATAGACGTGCATCCGCGTGTAACGCCTGACCAGGTCGGCAAGAATACTCTTGTGATCCGGCGCCAAGTGTTGCACCAGCACAAACGCCATCCC
>CAZPIR010000614.1:0-2423 GCA_964586085.1 uncultured Anaerolineaceae bacterium
TGTCGCCGTTTCCGGTTGCACGTGGACGCATGACGATGGCGCACGGGAATTTTCCGTTGCCTGGTCCCGCGACGCTCGCTCTGCTCAACAATGCGCCGATTGTCGGCGTGGATGGCGAACGCGAAACCGTCACGCCGACCGCGGCGGCAATTCTCACGACGCTGGCGGATGCGTACGGCAACTTGCCGCGCATGACCCCGCACTCGATTGGGTACGGTGCGGGCACACGCGATGATCCCACACCCAATGTTTTGCGCGTGATTCTTGGCGCGAGCGCGTCACCTTCCGCCGTGATGGAATCCATCGTCGAACTCGAAACGAACATTGACGACCTGAATCCGCAAGCGTACGATTTTGTGATGGCGCGCTTGTTTGAGGCGGGCGCGTTGGATGTGACGTTGACGCCAATGCAGATGAAAAAGAATCGTCCCGCGACCTGGTTGCGCGTGTTTGCGCCGGTCGAGCGCACGGCAGAGTTGCGCGCGATCATCTTGAACGAGACGACAACCCTGGGTGTGCGTGAACGCATCGTGCAACGGTACACGCTCGCGCGCGAAATCATTTCCGTCGCAACCGCGTTCGGCACGATTCAAGCCAAGGTCGCACAACGTCCGAACGGCACGCGCACAGTGACACCCGAGTACGACGATTGTGTGCGCGTCGCGCGCGAACATCAGGTTCCACTTCAAACCGTGATGGAAATGGTCAAGCATCGCGCGCAAATATCGCCGCTCCCCAATACCAAAAAATTTTCGTCGTAGATTTAGTTTGATGCGCCTTGAGGCAAAGAGAAAAGGAATCGGAGTTGTTCCGATTCCTTTTTGCATTGGGAATATTGGGGTTGATTCACTGACAGCCAATCATAATCCAAAATGTTGCCTGGTGGGATGATCGCGTGCGTCGGTTGGAAACAGCACCAGCAAAAACTGCGAGGGGGTCTCGTCAATGTTCTGCCAGCGATGCGGTAAATGCGATTCAAACAAGAGACTGTCGCCGGATTCCAAAAGATAGGTTTGCTCCTCGATGGTGTAAGCAATCCGACCGGCTAGGCAAAAAACGAACTCGTATCCCGTATGGACAATCGGTGTAGCCCCGCTATTCGCAAACGCTTCGAGTCGGACGACAAAAGGTTCGACCACACGATCGGTCAACCCAGCACCCAAATCCTCCAGTGTGCCATGCTCAAACACACCGCGTGGGCGACCATTGGCTTTGATGTGAACAAGGCTACTCTTGACCATATCCGTTTCAAAGAAAGCGGTGATCGGCTCTTCGAGTGCAATCGCAATTTGTTGCAAGGTGCTCACGCTGGGCGACGACTTGCCATTTTCGATAAGACTAAGGGTGTTGATGGACAAACCGCTTTTTTCAGCGAGAGCACGTATGGAAAGATCACGCTGGGTTCGCAATTCACGCAAGCGACTGCCAACATCCACCGTGCGAACGACGGGTGAGTGATTCAAAGAGACTTGGTCCAGTTTCTTGCGTGGGCGGGTTTGTGCTCGAGCCGAGACGATTTTTGCAGGCATGTCCTCACCTATAGTTTTGGGATGTTGTTCGTTATTATAGTGCAAAACTAGTCCACGTCAACGATACGGTGAATTATTTTGGTCACCAGAGTTTTGCTCTACCCATGTTGGCAAGTGGCTAAATCAGCTAATGTAATTTTTCGGTATGATCTACTAGCGAACCTTCAAGGTAAGCCGTGATCGCATCTCCGATGGCAGGGATGCTCGTGACAAAGGGACGAATGTTGGCGTCGCGGATGGAGGCGTACGCGCCCGCGCCCATGCCGCGCGCAATCAAAACCTGGCAATCCGCAATTGCATCCAGCATTCGGTTGTGGCGCGATTGAGCCGCGCTATCAAAGCCATGTCCGCGCGGATCGGTTTCAGTACTGTGCGCCTCATTGCCAAATTGGGCATGTCCCATTTTGTCGCGCAATTCCGTCGAGACCATGCGGTTGGCTTCGATGGTGGTGACTACATAATACGTGGCACGCCCAAAATGTTGGCTGATGGTCATGCCATCATCCGAAACCACTGCGATTTTCATGTAACTCCTTTTCGAAATTGAATATTTGAACTTGCAAACTATCGTTCAGTCCACTCAAGGCAACTCTATACAGCCAGGGTCAGGCGTGGGTGCCGGTAAAAGAGTGGGCGGGGAACACGGCGGGAAAGTTTGCGTCAAGATGTGCCTGCTCTGAAATGGGATCTCTTGATTTGCCCAATAACTGTGATCGGAGGGAACCAACCTGGCAAGCGTTTGTTCAGCTGTGAATAACCAAATCGTCGAATAGTATTCGATTTGCAGGTGCGCGGCTTCCGAAGGGCATGAATTTGCCCAACCCTGGGATTGAGGATAGTAGATAACCATCGCTTCTTTGATCGTCCACACGGTAGTCAAAATCTCGCGTGTCT
>CAZPIR010000615.1:0-2421 GCA_964586085.1 uncultured Anaerolineaceae bacterium
CGAAAATTTTGTTCGATGCAGCGAAACGCGCCGGCGTGCAACGCATCGTCCACGTCAGCATCACGAATCCAACCGAGGATTCACCGCTCGAATATTTTAGCGGCAAGGCAAAACTGGAACGCGCGTTGATTGAATCCGGTTTGTCGTACGCGATTCTGCGCCCGAATGTCGTGTTCGGCACCGAAGATATTCTTGTCAACAATATCGCGTGGACACTGCGTCATTTGCCGGTCTTTGGCGTGTTCGGCGATGGACAGTACAAATTGCAACCGATGTTTGTGGACGATCTTGCCGCACTCGCCGTTGCGCAAGGCGCGCGCCGCGAAAACCAAATCATTGATGCGATTGGACCGGAAACCTTCACGTACCGCGAACTTGTGCAAACGATTGGCACATTGATTAGCGCAGAACGTCCGATCATTGCCGTACCACCCTGGTTCGGTTACATCGTCGGCTCGGCAATCAGTCGTATGCAAGGCGATGTGTTTATCACGCGCGCGGAGATTGACGGCTTGATGCAAGGTCTCCTCTGCACCAACTCGCAACCCAGCGGCACCACGCGCCTGACCGACTGGGTCAAGGCAAACGCGGCGACCCTTGGCGTCAAGTACGCCAACGAACTCGCACGACGAAAAAATCGCAATGCGGCGTACGAAAATCTCTAGTCCTCCGGAAAATCTATGGCATCCACACATCGCGCCACACCCTGGGTCATCCGCGCGCTCGACCGTCTCCCGTTTGCTTACTCGATCACCGCACTGATTCTCGCCGCGATCCTGGTCGGCTTGAATTTGTTACTGCTCCAATTTGCGACGAGCACGAACATGCGCGTCGCGCCATTTTTTGTGCCGCGCCAACTTGCGCCGCCAATCATCACCATCTATGCCTTGTTTGCGATGGCATACCTTTACAATGCCACACGCACCATGATGACCAAGTTGCGCCCCGCTGTCCAAGTGGACGATGACACGTACGCGCAACTCACGCACTCGATGCTGACCGTGGATTGGCGCATTGATATGGTGATTAGCGTCGTCGGCGTGCTTGCCGCGCTCGGCGCGTTTGGTTATCAAATGATGGTGATGCGCGGCACGAATGCGGTCGGGCGATTCAATCTCTTGAATGCGACCCAGGGTTTGCAGTTGGCTCTGCTCGGTTTGTTCGTCGGCTTGCTCGTCTACAGCGGCATCGAGCGCGCGCTGGCAATGTTTCGCCTCACAAATCAACCGCTCGCCATTAATTTTTTTGACACGCGCAACCTTGCACCGATCAGTCAACTCGGTTTGCAAATCAGTCTCGCGTTGATCGGCTTGGTCGGCTTGCCAATTGTTTTGTTCGGCGGCGCGACGTTCGTCGTCGCGGTACAAACGCTCATTTACTTGGCGGGCGGCGTGTCCGCAATTCTCGCGTTCGCGTTGCCGTTCTGGGGCATCCATCGCCAGATGACACGCGCGCGCGCACGCGAATTGGCGCGCATCGAACCGCGTCTCAACGACCTGTATCGCCAACTGCTCGACCAACGCGAGCAATCCGTCGCGGGCGAAATCAACGCGCTCGCACATTATCGTACCCTACTCAAAACCGCGCCGATGTATCCGTACCAATCCGCGCGCGTGATCGCGCAAGCCACCATTCCAATCCTCTTGCCCATCCTCTCGTACTTGGTTCAACAACGCCTCGCTCCGTTGATTAGCGATTGGTTGCGCTAGTTCATCGTCGGCAAATCCTTTGACGCTTGTGGGGCTTCAGTATATAATCCAATCAGCTTTGTGCGCACAAGGATTTCGCTTTGTTCAACATTATCATTCTGGGTATCGCCAGTTTTCTCACCGATGTCAGCACCGAGATGGTGTATCCACTTTTGCCGCTCTATCTCACCTCGGCGCGCATTGGCGCATCGCCGGCGATTGTGGGGTTGATCGAAGGCATTGCCGAAAGTGTCGCCAGTTTGCTTCGCGTTTTTTCCGGCGCGTGGTCGGACCGCATTCAAAAACGCAAGCCCATCGCGATTCTCGGTTATGCTTCGAGCACACTGGGCAAAGTGTTGCTGTATCTTTCGACGGCGTGGACGGGCGTGCTCGCTGGACGCCTCGCCGACCGCCTTGGCAAAGGCATCCGCACCGCGCCGCGCGATGCGCTCATTGCCGATTCGACGACAGAACAAAATCGCGGGAGCGCGTTCGGTTTGCATCGCGCGCTAGACACCGCCGGTGCGAGTCTCGGCGTGATTCTCGCGTACGTGTTGTTCATTTCCGACCGGCAAGAGTTCAGTACGATTTTTTTGCTGTCATTGATTCCGGCGGCGTTAGGTGTGGTCGCCCTGTTTTTTGTGCGCGAAAAAAAATTTGCCGCGCGAAGCAAAAAAATCCAAAGAGCCCTGGTGGAAAAACTTGCGCGCACATTGGCGCGCACTCGACCGTC
>CAZPIR010000616.1:0-2416 GCA_964586085.1 uncultured Anaerolineaceae bacterium
GATTCCGCGTCTGGGGCAAAAGGCGCGCGAAAATCGCCGCCTTGAATCCATTCGTGGCACGGTGCCCGATCCGTATTCGATTCCAAAAGGTTGCCCGTTCCATCCTCGTTGCAATCAGCGCATCCGCGGCGTGTGCGATACCCAAACTCCGCCGAACATCGAGGTCGAGCCGGGGCACAAGGTGCGCTGTGTGCTCTACGGCAAACCCGCGTAGGCGAAATTTTTGTGAACTGCGTTTGTGGATTGCCGCCAGAGTAATATGTGGTGTGCAATCCACTGTTTGTTGTAAGGGCGAAGCGTTTTCCGTAATTCGGGAAAATGCTGCGCCCCTACGTCAATATCCAAATTCCACCGGAGAAAAAATTCATGTCCGTCCAATTCGCGCGCTACGAACTCGAACAAGGTTTCATCCACAACTGGATCGTTGCCGGTCCGCTACCCACGCCTGTGCTTGACCTGGATCGCTATCAGGGCGCGGCTTATAAATTGCAAATCGCGCGACATTATTACGATGCGAATTCCGGCATCGCGCAAGCGCCGGTTGAAACCGAATCGTTCGAGTTGGGCGAGGCGAAACTCACGTGGAATTATGTGCGATGTAAAGATGATCATTTTGTGGATTGCACCGCGTTCTATCACACGTGCCATTATCTCAAGACCTGGGCGTACACGCGCATCGTCAGTCCAGTCGCGCAAAACGTGACGTGCATCCTCACGACCAACGGTCCCGCCAATGTGTGGGTGAACGGCGCACACGTCCATCGCCAGGAACATTTCCATCATCAAATTCCGCACAGCGTTTCATTTCAAGCCGAGTTGATTGAGGGACACAACGAAATCCTCGTACGCTTTGAAGAAGTCGCCGCGCGCGAATGTCCGTACGCGATGGCTTTGCAAATCGTAGACGCGCCCGCGCAAACTTTCGTGTTCATCCCGACTCGGCATCAGGGCGTCGCGCGTCGCCAGACCGTCGAGAAAGCGATTGATGCGGCATACCTCGACCGCGATGTGTTTGTGTGGGACAATGATATCACCTTGCATTGGTCTCCCGACCTAGCGCAGTCGGCAGAAATCACCACGCGTTTGCAAACACCGGATGGGTGGATTTATTCAGAGGGGCAACCAACCGTATCGGCGGGACACGAATTAATTGTCGGCACGCCGTATACCATTCCCGAAGGCGCGTTCGACGTTTTCTTGTTTCCCACTGCGAGGGAATATTACGAAGGCAACCTGCGACTCGAACGCAAACTCGCGTTGACCTCGCTTAAGAATAAATTCTCCGACTCGACGTATGGCACATTCGAAGAACGTCGCGGCGAAGCATTGCTCGATGCGGCGAAGCGCGAGACGAATGTGTTTTCCGAAATCGCCAAGATGGCGCTCGGTTACTGGGCGGATGTGAAAACCGATGTCGTGATGCAGACGATTGCTGGCATCAATCAACGCAAGGACTGCAGTGATTTTTATTTGGTCGGTTTGCTCGGCATGATGCACCGCTATGGCAACGATCCGAAATTTCCCGAATCGCTCAAGCAACCGCTCGAAGAGTGCGTGCTCAATTTCAAATATTGGATGGACGAACCCGGTCAAGACGCGATGTGCTACTGGTCCGAGAATCATCAAATTCTTTTCCACGCGTGCGAAGTGCTTGCGGGACAGTTGTATCCTGAGCGCGTCTTTACGAATGCCAATCAAACCGGGAAATGGCATCGCGAAAAAGGCGAACGCCTCGCCTTGTCCTGGTTGCAAAAACGCGGCGCGGGCGGATTCCGTGAATGGGATTCGAATTGTTATTTTGAAGAAGACTTGCTCGCGCTCTCGCATCTCGCCGACCTCGCTGAGACGCAAGCGGTGTACGATTTAGCGACGGTCATCATGGACAAGCTGTTTTTCACGATGGCAGTCAATTCGTACAAAGGCGTGTTCGGTTCGACGCACGGACGCGCGTACACGGAACACGTGCGTGGCGCGCGCGGCGAGTCCACGTCCGGCGTCAGTCGTTTGTTCTGGGGCATGGGCGCGTTCAATCAAAAAATCCTCGCGACCGTCAGTCTCGCGTGCATGACGAGTTATGGTTTTCCGCTCATCCTCGGCGACATCGCCGCGCATTTGCCGGACGAAATGTGGAATCGCGAACAACACGCGGGCAAGCTCGTAATGGAATGCGACACGGAAGTTGGCGAGTGGAACGTGAACAAGGTGACGTACAAAACGCCGGATTACATGTTGTGCTCCGCGCAAGATTATCGCGCAGGCGAACCTGGGTATCAGCAACACATCTGGCAAGCGACGCTGGGACCCGATGCGGTTGTCTTCGTCACGCATCCATCGTGCATCAATCAAGAAAATTCGCACCGACCTGGGTTCTGGCACGGCAACGTCATTCTGCCGCGCGTCGCGCAGTGGAAGGACG
>CAZPIR010000617.1:0-2416 GCA_964586085.1 uncultured Anaerolineaceae bacterium
CTACCAACTGAGCTACCTCGGCAGGCGACGTTACGACTGCTATTCTATGCAATTCTACTTTCTTGTCAAACTGAAAACCCGCAAACAAAATTGGGAGCGCCGCCTTGGTCTGCTTTGATCAAAGCGGCGCATCACCAATTCCGGTTATCTCATCTCGCAGACGCCGACGAGAAGAGACAACCATTCGAAAAGGAGGAGAAGAAGTGCAAGCTAAGCAAAATAAAAAACCACAGGGGAAGACTGTGGTTTCGAACATGCGCATTAATGCGCCACAGACTTGTCCCCTTCAATGCCGACGAAGTTAGCTGACGTGTTAGGGCTGAAGGATGCCCCTCTCGCTTGGCGAGATACACACCGTAAAGTGGTTCCTCCGTTCCCTCAAGGGTCATTGAGAGATTAGGCAGACAATATTCAATTTTCTGATTATGACTATACCACAAGAGCTAGTGGCTGTCAAGCGTTTCGCACTTTATTTTTTAAATTCCGCATATTCTTTTTTGTGTTCGCGTGCAAGTACATCCGTCAATTTTTAGACGAACTATTTTTACTTGTTCCACTTGATCCACACCGGCGCCCACGCATCGCGCGAACCATCGCCAAGTTTTTTTGCGCCAGAGCCATCGGCATTCATGATCCATATTTCGGTGTACTCGGACAGGTGTCCGCGATCCGATGAAAACGCAATCTGTTTGGCATCGGGCGACCAGGTCGGATATTGGTTCCACAGATATTGTTCCTGGCTGTACGACAAGCGTGTCCAGCGACGCGGGTCATTCAAATCGAACAAAAAGATTTCCTGCTCGCGTCCATCCTTGGTGCTCGTGTACAAAATCTTGGAACCATCGAGCGACCAGACCGGCGCGTACGAAATGCCGCGCGTGTGAAATGTGATTTGCTCCGGCGGCGTGCTCGGCGATTTCAAGTTGATGCGCCAGATTTGCAAAATTTGGCGTGCCGAATTATCGGGCGCGTTGTACAACTCCCACACGCCATCCGGCGAAATTTTTTCGCGCGCCATCGCAATGTCGTAAATCGTGCGGTCACTCAACTGCGCGAGATGCGTGCCATCGGGATCCATGATGAGCGCGACTGGATCGGAACGTGAGCCGCTCAAGAACGCAATCTTGTTGAACAAACCGGCGGGCAACGATCGCTTGGCAAGTTCGCTCGGCGCGACCGGCGCAAAGGTTGGCGTGGCAGTTGGCACCGGCGTAAGACTCGCGTACGGAATCGCGACGGGCGGCGGCGTGGCGGTTCGCCAATTCGATGGAATCGGCGTCCAGGTTCCGGTCGTGAACGCAACGGCGGTGATGAATGCCGCAGTCGCGGTTGCTTCGGCGCGATTGACCGCAGTGGGCACCGGCGTGTACACGACGAACGGCGCAGGCGTCGCCGTAATCATCGAGCGCGGCAAGGGCGTGGGTGTGCCAATGCGTTGCGCTTGCAACGTTTGCCCAACCGAGCGCGTCGCCGCCGCAAACACATCCGGCGGCGTGGGCACCGACGTGATGACGGTGAACGCGGCTGGCACGACGACGAGATACAAGGTCGGCTCGCGCACACCGGGACTCGCTTCCCAGACAAATAAATTATTGTCGCCCTCGGTTGGTCCGTTCAAACGAATTGCAATCGAACCGGCATCAATTTGTTTTTGCAATGCGACGAGTTGCGATGCGGAAAACACAAATCGTTTGCGCGCACCGGCAACGAGTTCACTCGGCGACAGAGAATTGCCGAGCGTGAACAAGGTCGGGACACGACGCACGGAATCCCAAGTGGCATCTTGCCAATTCGATTGCTTGGTCTCCAAGACATCGAACGTCCACCAACCTTGTGTGCCGACCTGGTTGCCATTGCGTCCGCTCAGTTCGAGCGCGGCAAAAAGAATTTTCGATCCCGGCGCGAGACCATTCACATCGAATTGCAAAATGCTCGCATAGAGTTGTCCCTTGAGCACGCCGACGTTCAAATTATTGTCGGGCATAAATTCCGCTGCCTTGCTGCCGACCCAGCCGGTTTGGTCCGTGTCCGGAGTGAGCGCGAGTGAAACTCCATTTGCCGGCGGCGCGGGCAAGGCAATCGCGCCCAGAGTTGGCGTGCGCGAAACGGTCGGCGTCGGTGTGGCCGCCGGAGTGGTGTTGGTGCTCTGCGCGGGGCGTTGCGAAATCGGTGTGGTGACACGCGTCGCGCCGGCACGCAGAGATTCAGTTGCCGGCGTACACGATGCGATCCAAGCCACCATCATCAACACAAAAATAATTTCTCCCAGGATTCGATTTTGTTTCATGCTGCGCTCTTGACTCAGCGTCCCGCGTTTTGGATATAGATGACTTCGGCAGTGATGCGTGTACCATTCTTGGTTCCCCACACCATCACATTGTTGCCGATTTTCAAATCGGCGAGTGTCGCATCTGTG
>CAZPIR010000618.1:0-2412 GCA_964586085.1 uncultured Anaerolineaceae bacterium
TGGACGAATCGCCCCGCGTACATTTTTCCGATGGAGAACCTGGTTTTGTGGGGACTGGGTTTGCCGTTGGGCATCGTGGCGTGGGCGGGGTTTGCGCTTGCGTTGTATCGCTTGGTGTTCAAACGCGAGTGGAAACATTTGCTCATCGTGTTGTGGATTGGCATTACGTTTGTCATCACCGGCGCCCAGTTCGCCAAAACGATTCGCTACTTTTTGCAACTGTATCCGTTCCTGGCTTTGCTCGGCGGTTATTTCATCGTCGATCTCTGGGATTACGCCTCACGCAATACGCAATACGCAATACGCATCGCCGTTGCAATTGTCTCCGCGTTTTTTATTTTCGGCACGCTCTTTTATGGTCTTGGCTTTACCACGATTTACACACGCCCGGTCACACGCGTCGAGGCGTCGCGTTGGATGCTCGCCAACATTCCCAAAGGCACCGCGATTGCGAACGAACACTGGGACGATCCCTTGCCTCTGCGCATTGATGGCACGGATCCATTCGGCGGATATTATCGTGGCATCGAAATGCACTGGTACGACGAGGACACGCCGGACAAACGTGGGCAGGCGATTGGTTGGCTCGATCAAACCGAGTACATCGTGCTCTCGTCGAACCGGTTGTACGCGTCCATTCCGCGTTTGCCAATGCGTTATCCGATGACGACGTTGTATTACAAATCCTTGTTCGATGGCTCACTCGGTTTCGAGTTGGTCAAGACCTTCACCTCGCGTCCGCAATTGTTTGGCATCGAGTTCAACGACGACAATGCGGAAGAATCATTTACTGTTTACGATCATCCCAAGGTTTTGATTTTCAAAAAATCGGCGAGCTATTCGCACGAGAAAACGACCGCGTTGTTCAACAGTGTTGACCTGAGCGAGGTCTATCGTTTCCTGCCGCGCGAAGCCGCGCAATCGCCGACGGGATTGTTGCTCAAAGAAGCGGATCGCGAAGCGCAAGCGGCGGGCGGAACCTGGCGCGACATTTTCAACCCAGATGATTTTATCAACAGCGTGCCCGTCCTGGGTTGGCTCGTGATGATTGAATTGCTCGGCTGGATTGTCTTGCCGCTCGCATTCATCGTATTCCGCGGACTCGCGGATCGTGGTTTCATTTTTGCCAAGGCGCTCGGCATTCTTTTGCCGGCGTGGGCGACCTGGTTCCTCGCCAGTTATCATCTTTTACCGTTCGACCGGCTGACGATACTCGCGATGCTGGCGGTTTTGCTTGGCGTGAACGCGCTTATTCTGTGGCGATACGGACGCGACTTGGGCGCGTTCTTGAAATCGCAACGCACGGTTGTGTTTGTCGAGGAATTCCTCTTTCTGGTTTTCTTTGCCGCGTTCTTGCTGATTCGATTCGGCAATCCGGATTTGTGGCATCAATGGTTTGGCGGCGAAAAGCCAATGGACTTTGCTCTGCTTAATGCCGTGACCAAATCAACCTGGTTCCCGCCGTACGATCCCTGGTTTGCCGGTGGTTATCTCAACTATTACTATTTCGGTCAACTCATCACGGCGACTTTGTTACGTTTGTCCGGCATCGTGCCGGAGGTTGGCTATAATCTCGCGCTCCCGATGTTCTTTGCGCTTTTGGCGATGGGCGCATTCAGCGTCGCCTACAACTTGATTGCGACGCACGTGACGCGGCGCGCCGCGCTTTTGGTCGGCGTGCTTGGCGCGATTTTTGTCGCGGTGATTGGTAACCTGGGACAAGCGGTTTTGCTCGTGCAGAGTTTTGCGCGCATCGGCGGCGCGGACCTAAAAGCCCCGCCGCTCGAAATGCTCGGCAGTACGTTCGTTGGCATTCTGCGCGTGGTGGTGGATGGCGCGCCGTTCGATGTGCAAACCAATCATTGGTACTGGAATGCGTCACGCGTCATTCCCGACACGATCAACGAGTTTCCATTCTTTTCGTTCATCTATGCCGACCTGCACGCGCACTTGATGGCTTTGCCCTTTACCTTGCTCGCGATTGGTCTCGTAGCGAATTTCGTTTTGCGCGGACGCGAGGATGCGCGGCATTACGTGCTCGACGCGCTCGAAGTGTTGATTGCCGGTCTAGCGCTTGGCGCACTCCGCGCGATCAACTTTGCCGATTTTCCGACGTACGCTCTGCTCTTTGTCGCGGCGATTGCGATTGGCGAGTACGCGCGTCGTCGTCGGATTGATTTCGCCGGGCTCGTTGCGGTTGCATGGCGCGCGGGCGGCATTATCGCGCTCGCCACGATTTTGTTTCAGCCGTTCGTCAGTCAGTTTGCCACGGCATACCTGGCGGTCGAACCTTGGAAAGGTCCGCGCACTTCGCTCGGTGAATACCTGGTTGTGCATGGTTTGTTCCTGTTCGTTGTCACGACATTTTTGCTGACCCAGGTTTTTGACGACAAGCGTACGCGCGGTGCGTGG
>CAZPIR010000619.1:0-2405 GCA_964586085.1 uncultured Anaerolineaceae bacterium
GAGCGTGCGTTCGCGGTTGCAATGACGTTTCGGATTATTCAAACGCTCGCGCAGTGGATAAACATTTTGGTCAGTTTGATTTTGCTCAATCGCGTAAAGTGAATCGAGGTTGTGTTTGATGAGCCGTTTGCGTACCGAATGGACGCTTTTTTTTGCTGCATTACTCCTCGGCAGTCTAATCCTCAACGCCGCGATCTTTCAACTGTACAACGAGAATCGCGCGCAGGTCATTGCGGCGGCAGACCGCGCGTTGATGACGCGCGCTGAATATATTGCCGAGGCGGTTGATCGCACATTGCAAACGCGCATGGTCGAAACGTTCACGTTCGCGACGTTGCCCTCTTTGCGCGGTTTCGCCGCGTCGGATGCGGCAGGACGCGTGGTGCGCGCACCGGTGGCGAGCGACGAGTTGCGCGCAATTGTGGCGGCGGATGACCACATTCGCGCGGCGAGCATTGTAGACCCGAATGGGCGCGTCGTGATGACCACCAACGATGCGATCCTCGCAGATGGGAGCGAGGGTGGATTGGTGCGCGAGGCATTGCGTGGACAATTGTTTGCGTCTGTTCCGGCGCGCGATGGCGGCGAGGTCTCGACGTACTATAGCGCGCCGATTCTCAACAATGCCGGCCAAGTGGCGAGCGCGCTCGTTCTGCGTGTGTCGGCGCAAGAATTGGGTTCTGCCCTAGGTTCGTTTTCTGATGTCATGCTGATTGACGAAGAGGGTGTCCGGATAATTGACCGCACGAGCAAGCCGCAATCCTTTGTCGCGCTTGCGCCGCTGACTGCCGAAGCAATGACACGTGCATTATCGCAACGCAGGTATGGCGCCGAGATCACACAAATCAATGCGACCAACCTGGTAACTCTGCGCGATGAGATTGCGCGCGGACGCTCGTCGCCAATCGTGTACACCGATGGCGCGACGATGCACGCGGGCACGCGTCGCCTGCGTACGAATTTGTGGACGGTCGTTGTCGTGCAAAGTGAAGAGGCGATGGCACAGCCGGCACGCGACACACTGGGCGCGATTATCATCACGGCGGCGTTGAGCATCATGGTTGCGCTTGCCATCGGATTTTTACTTGGGCGCGTACTGCGGCCAGCCGAAAAAAAATGAGCCGCCGAATCCTCTTTGTTGGCTTGTTCGCCTTGTTGAGCGCGGGTGGATTTCTCGCGTTTGCCTTGTTGCGTGGCGTTGCCGGTTTTCCGCTTGACGATGCGTGGATACACCAGGTCTATGCGCGCAACCTGGGCACGCGTGGCGAGTTTGCGTTTTTTGCCGGACAATCGAGCGTGGGTTCTACATCGCCGCTTTGGACAATTCTTCTGGCGTTTGGGCATACCTTGCATCTTGATCCGCTTGTATGGGCGTACTCGCTCGGAATTATTTTTCTCGCCGCATCCGCGTTTCTTATCGCGCGCCTCGCGCGAAAAATTTTTCCATCAAGTAAATCACTTTTTACTTTTTACTTTTTACTTTTTACTTGCTTTGAGTGGCATCTCGCGTGGAGCGCGGTTAGCGGAATGGAAATTCTGTTGTTCGTTTTCCTTTCGCTCCTACTCGTTGAACGCACGCTGGCTAACACGCACCCATTTAAGCTTGGCATTATCGCCGGCTTGCTCACGCTCACGCGCCCTGAAGGCGTTGTGTTTGCCGTGCTCGTCTTGTTCGGCGCAGAATTTTTTTCACGCATCACGCATCACGCGTCACGCATCGCGTTTTACGCCGTTGCCTTTGCCATGATTCTCACCCCCTATTTTATTTTTAACCTCTCGCTCACCGGCACGATTTTACCCAACACGTTCTATGCCAAGAACGCCGAGTATGCGGAGTTGTTCGCGCAAACATCCTGGGTCGTACTCTGGGGCAAATTAGTGCTGACGCCCTGGATTGGCGCGCAGATTTTGCTTTTGCCCGGCGTGATTTTGGCGACAGTGCAACTCGCGCGTGAACATCGTTGGCTCGAATTATTCCCGGCGACCTGGATCGTGATTCTGCCGACCTTGTACGCGATTCGTTTGCCGGTGGATTATCAACATGGTCGCTATGAAATGCCAGTGATTCCGTTCATCGTGTTGTACGGAATGGTTGGGACGGTTTGGTTGTTCGAGAAAATAAAATGGCGCGTCCTGCGACGCGCGTGGGGCGTTTCGATTGCGGCGGCAGTGTTGATGTTTTGGGTGATTGGTGCGGGAGCGTACGCGAACGATGTGGCGGTGATCGAGTGCGAGATGATGGGGAGCGCGCGTTGGGTCGCGGCGAATGTGCCGAGTGATGCGCGTCTTGCCGCGCACGACATTGGGGCGCTCGGTTACGTGCTCGACCGACCCTTCATTGACCTAGCCGGTCTCGTGTCGCCGGAAGTGATTCCGTTTTTGCGCGACGAGAATCGTTTGCGCGA
>CAZPIR010000620.1:0-2398 GCA_964586085.1 uncultured Anaerolineaceae bacterium
CAATAAGGATTGTAAGC
Source organism: uncultured Anaerolineaceae bacterium (assembly GCA_964586085.1). Lineage (GTDB taxonomy): Bacteria > Chloroflexota > Anaerolineae > UBA4142 > UBA4142 > JACRBM01. The sequence goes on from CAZPIR010000620.1 coordinate 18, forward strand.
AAAATTGAAATCTACCGAAAGTTCATTATAGCGATGTTCTTCTGGTTCCAGATAGCGTCCAGCCTCGTAGGATTCGCCAGGGGAGGTGGCATCCACGAACGGAATGAAATAGCCGCCGGGATGTTTTTCTGATTCGTACACTTGCAGTGTGACAGTTCGCTCGCCGACGCGAAAATGGACTTGACCCACTTTGTAATAATTTTGCACATCGCCGATGCTGGTTTGCATCGGCACTTGCTCTGGCTCAGCGTATCGTTCGAGCGGTAATTCAAATCGTAAAGCAGAATTTTCCGTAAAGTATGCCAAGCCGGAAAATTCTTTTTTTTGCTCCGTGGTCAGCGGCGATTGCGGGCTAGTCTTGAAAAACGTATCTTTGGCTCTGCGGAATTCGGTTAATTCAGACATCGAGTTTCCCTTTCCGGTTCCAATTACTGCGATTCTAGCTTGTGGCAGAGAGATTGTCAAGCGATTTTTCCCTTAACACAACCATAACACAACCCTAAAGCCCAATTAACCAACCGATGTGATAATTGCGCTACACTGGGGTCAATTCAAATAGGGAGGGAATTGTGACTCAACGAGTGGCTTTGTGGCTCGCCGGTGCGATGACGGCGTTTGTATTGGTGATCATGTTTGGGGTTGGGGCGATGGTGCTAGTCTACCAATTCATGCCAGGCATATCGAACACAACGACGGACGCGCCAACGCTGGTTGTGCCAGATGCACAAGTGAATCTGGCGAGTAATGCACCAACGAATGCGCTCGATTTGCAAGCGAACGCGACAACTAATGTCGCAAACCCCACGGTCAAGTTGACAGTGCAACAGGCGACGACGATTGCAACCCAAGCCGCGCCGCGTGTGCGATTCAAGCGCGCGCCGGAACTCGTCAACCTGGATGGCAAATTGGCATACGAGTTCGTGTCGGAACGTGGCGCGGTGTACGTGGATGCTAATTCTGGCGCGGTGTCCCAAGCAAACACAAGCAATCGTGACGGCGAAAAACATCGCGACGAACATGAGGAAGATGACGATGATTAGTAAATCAAATAGATGGGGTGTTAAACTTTTTATCCTGGCGTCTTCCGTTGTGGGAATGTTGGGTGGCTGGGCGGCATTAGCGGCTGACCAAGTGACGCAGGCGAATGCGTTGCAACCGGGTACCGCGCGCGGCGAATTGTCGCAACCGGCGACACGCCAACAATCCGCGCCTGCCGTGCAACCGACCCAGGTTGCGCCACGCCAGCAACAGGTCGCGCCGACGCCGCAACCAGTACAACCGCAAAATAATTTGCGCCAAGCGCCGAGCACTACATTTCAACCACGTGCGCGCACGCGCTCGTCACGTTAAGGATATAATGACTCGTCTCGAATTTCGCGCGATGGGTTGCCAGATGCTAGCGATGGTGGACTCGCAAGATTCGCGCGCCGAAAAACTTTTCGCCCTAGTGCCGACCTGGTTCCAAGAGTGGGAGCAATCACTCAGCCGTTTTCGCGCGGACAGTGAATTGAATCGTTTGAACGCGAATGCCGGTCACGATTTTCACGCGAGCGAAATCCTGGGAGCGGTTTTGGAACAGGCATTGATTGCCGCGCGCATCAGCGATGGTTTGGTTGTGCCGACGGTGCTGAACGCGGTCGAACACGCGGGCTATGATCGCAGTTTCGAATTGCTCCAGCTACGTGAAACTTTATCAACGACATCGTCAACCCCGATTCCAGATTGGCGTGCGATCGAGTACGATGCCGAATCGCGCATCGTGCGAATGCCGCAAGGTGTGCGGCTCGACCTGGGTGGTATCGCGAAAGGGTGGGCGGCGGATCAAGCCGTGCAACGCTTGTCCGAATTTGCGCCCGCGCTCGTGGATGCCGGCGGCGACATTGCGATTAGCGGACCGATGACGAATGGTGATGCGTGGCACATCGCCGTTGCCGATCCCTTCGATGCGGAAAACGACATTGAGCGATTGACGATGGATGCCGGCGGGGTTGCCACATCAGGACGCGATTATCGCAGCTGGAAAATCGGCGACCAGGTTTTACATCATCTCATTGATCCGCGCACCGGCAAATCGGCGGAAACCGATGTGATGGGTGCGACAGTCATCGCGCCGAACGCGAGCCAAGCCGAAGTTGCGGCAAAGGTGGCGTTGATCCTGGGTAGCCGGGCGGGAATGCGTTGGCTCGATGCGCGTCCCTTGCTTGCCGGGTTGCTTGTTCTGCAAGATCGTCGCGTGATAAAGAGCGCGCGATTGGATGATGCGCTGTGGCGCGAATCGTTTGCAAACGCGCCAAGTTATTTGATCGGGAGTTGATGTGTTTACGCCTACTGAACCGGATGCACTGCAAGACCGCCCGTTGATTTGGGTGATTGCAATTTTG
>CAZPIR010000621.1:0-1100 GCA_964586085.1 uncultured Anaerolineaceae bacterium
ATGCCTTGCGCGAGTTTGACATGGCGATTGCAGAAAATCCCGACGTCGCCGATTTCTTTTTCTGGCGTGGCACGGCGCGTCGCGCCAAAGGCGATCAGGTCGGCGCACGCGCTGATTTTGCGCGTGTGCTTGAAACGGCGATTGATAATCCCGAATTGATTGCGCGGGCGAAAGAAATGCTCGACAACAGTGCGACACTCAAACAGTGAACACAGGAGATTCCATGAACTACCATTTCAAATGCACGCTGTGCGGCGACGAACTCGACCCCAAGACCACGCGCTATGTGTGTCCGAAACACGGCGACGACGGCGTGCTCGACACGATCCTGGATTACAAGCACATCAACTCGACGACTTCGCCGCGTGAAATTTCCGACTCGCGTGATTTTTCGGTGTGGCGTTATGCGCCGCTCTTGCCGATTGACGATGCACGCAAATACGCGCCGCCGCTTCAGGTCGGTTGGACGCCGCTCTATCGTTCGACGACGCTCGGCGCGCAACTCGGCTTGAGCAATTTATATTTCAAAGACGATGGTCGCAACCCGACCGCGTCGTTCAAGGATCGTGCGAGTTCGTTCGTCGTTGCCAAGGCGCGCGAACTCGGCGTTGAGATTATCACAACGGCGAGCACGGGCAACGCCGGCGCGGCGCTCGCGGGCATGTCCGCCGCCGCCAAAATGCTGGCGATCATTTTTGTGCCCGAAACCGCGCCGCAAGCCAAAATCGCTCAACTGTTGATTTTCGGTTCGCGCGTGATTCTGGTCAAAGGCAATTACGACCAAGCGGTTGCGTTGTGTCTTGCCGCGTCAAAAGAATTTGGGTGGTACTGTCGCAACACGGCGTACAATCCGTTCACCGTCGAAGGCAAGAAAACAGCGTCCATCGAATTGTGCGAGCAACTCGGCTGGCAAGCGCCCGACAGCATTTTTGTTTCGGTCGGCGATGGCAACATCATCAGCGGTTTGTGGAAAGGGTTGAAAGATTTATTGATCCTGGGTTGGATCAAAAAGATGCCCAAGCTGATGGGCATTCAAGCCGAAGGTTCGGCGGCATGTTACAATGCGTGGAAAAAAAAAAAAAAAAAAATCGAAATGGTCA
>CAZPIR010000621.1:1110-2397 GCA_964586085.1 uncultured Anaerolineaceae bacterium
CACGGTTGCCGATTCGATCAGTGCGGACATTCCGCTCGATGGCGTGCGCGCGGTGCGTGCCGTGCGCGAAACCGGCGGCGCGTATCTCACCGTGAGCGACGACGAAATTCTCGCGGCGATTCCGGAAATCGCGCGCGGCGAAGCGATCTTTGCCGAACCCGCCGCCTCGACCGCGTATGCCGGGTTGAAAAAAGCGGTCGCGCAAGGTCTGGTGAAATCGGACGAGCGTGTGGCGGTGATGCTGACCGGCAATGGTCTCAAAGACATTGCGAGCGCGATGAAAGTGGCTGGGGCGGGACAAGTGATCGAGCCAACGCTTGACGCGGTGCGCGCCTTGAAATTCTGACACAGAGATGGGGAGAATGGGAGAGGGGGAGAAAAATCACCCGCTCACCCATTCTCCCTTTCTCCCACTCTGGGGTTACGATGCCACAACCATCTTCCATTCACATCGGCAGAGATGCCAAACGCATGATCCTGATTCCCGCCGGATTTTTTCTGATGGGGACGAGCGATGCGGACATGCTCGAAATGGAATCCCAGTTCGATTGGAAGCGCGAGTGGTTTACGGATGAAAAACCTCAACATCGTGTTTACCTTGACGCGTATTACGTTGACGAGATGCCGGTAACGAACAGCGAGTATAAAAAATTTCTCGATGCGGGCGCAAAACGTCCCGTGCCGGCAAACTGGGACAAGCGTTATCGCTCGTACAAAATCGGCGAAGACTTGCATCCAGTCACGTGCGTGTCCTGGGATGATGCGAACGCGTACGCCGAGTCAATGGGCAAACGTCTGCCGACCGAAGCCGAGTGGGAAAAAGCCGCGCGCGGCACGGATGGGCGTGGGTTTCCCTGGGGCAATCGGCTCGACATCGCGCGTTTCAACTCGGTCGAATCGAACATTCGCGGGACGACGCCGGTGTACAAGTACGCGTCGCGCGGCGCGAGTCCGTTCGGCGTGATGGACTTGGTCGGCAACGTGTCCGAGTGGTGCGCGGATTGGTACGATGCGAATTATTACAGCGCGTCACCCGAACGTGATCCGCAAGGTCCCGAAGCCGGCGATTGGCACGTTCTGCGCGGCGGCGCGTGGGATGCCGCGCCCGACCTCGCGCGCTGTGCCAGCCGCGATTACATCGTGCCGGAAATTGGGTATGCCACCGTTGGTTTTCGGTGTGTGGTAGCGGTGAGGTAGTTGAAATCATTTGTGTTTGGTGCGATGGTTCAATAACTCGGTAAGCAATTTGCCAGGATTGTGGAACCACACATTTACCATCTTCTTGGA
>CAZPIR010000622.1:0-2376 GCA_964586085.1 uncultured Anaerolineaceae bacterium
CGTTGCGCCAGCCGGTCCCCACCAATTATCTTTTTTCGGCAAATAGTGGATGCGCGCTTCCGGGATTCCCAGGTTTTTCCAAATGGCGGCAGACGTGTCGTCGCGTGGCGCATCGGCGTCGCCCGCAAACACGGTCACGGCGAGACGTGCCGAGTCAATGCCCAGGTCTCGCGTGAGAAATTCAAAACTCCAGGTCAATGATTCCGGTTTGAAATAATCGCCGAGGGACCAGTTGCCGAGCATCTCGAAAAAAGTGAGATGCGATGCGTCGCCGACCTCGTCAATGTCGTCGGTGCGTAAACATTTTTGCACGTCCACTAATCGCTTGCCGAGTGGATGCGGCTCGCCCAACAAAAATGGGACGAGCGGGTGCATCCCTGCCGTCGTGAACAAAACGGTCGGATCATTTTCCGGCAGTAAAGGCGCGGAACGAATGCGTTTGTGCGCGCGTGCTTGGAAAAATTGTTGATAGCGTTCGCGTAAATCGTTGGCTTGCATTTTTGCCTCCGCAAAATAAAAAACTCGCCCTCAAATTTTGAGGACGAGTTACACTCGTGGTACCACCTCGATTTGTTCGGCGTGTGCCGAACCTCGTTGGCTCGTTATCGGGAGCGACCGGTGAGTTTTACTTGCCGTGCGGCGTTCCTCTCACGTCTCCAGGGCGGCGAACGTCGCTGGCATTGCGCCGAATTTGCACCACTCGATTCGGCTCTCTGAGCAATCACGCGACGCTTGTTCCCTTTCACAGACGCACGTATTATACTCACGAACGCGCGCGCGAGCAAATCGGTTTTACTCGTTCGCCAGCGTAATCATTTGTGGCGCGCCTGGTCCGGGATAACTGTGAATGACGGGAGGCACCCGCAAGCGCGCCTCGTTTTCGTACACCGCGCGCACTTGGTCAAAGTGCGGCACATCGTCACAAGTTAGTTCGGCGATGTGATCCAGGAAGGTCAAATCATCTGCCGACAAATCCTCGTCGCGCAGATTGGCGATGCCCCAACTATCCCAGGGCAATAGTTCCATTCGATTGAGCGACGCGACATCGCGCACGAAATCGCCGCGCACAAACCACAAGCCGTGCAGATTGAAAATGCCGAACGATTCCGGGTCGGCTTGACCGGTGCGGCACATTTGCCACGCCTTGCCGCCGACGATGAATTGATCGCGCGGCACATCGAGTGGATCAAAAGTGATTTTCAATTTTTCGCGTTGGAGCGCGTCAAGTTGCGCATCCACCAACAACCACCGATTCTGTGCGACGTTCCAGTACTCGCAGACCCAGTGGTCTTCAAAGTGATTCGGTAAAAAGTACGCGCCGAATCCGCAACGCGCGCGCGCCGGCGTGCCTTGATGTTTCAACAGCGTGGCGAGCAGAACGGAAAAATGGCGACAGTTGCCGACGAGTTTTTGTTCGAGCGCGCGTGGTGTGGTGATGGGACGCGGATCGAGTTCGCGCAGGCGCGTCAAGCCGCGTGCGACGGAACGGATTTGCACTTCTTGTTTGCGCGCATCGGTCAACTTGATGCCGTACCGTTCCGCCCAAAAGATGTGAATCATCGCGCCTTGCACGATGTTCACAAGGGATGCGAGGTCGCGCGGCAGGTCGTTGAGAAAATCGGCGTGTTCGCGCGGCGTGGTCATCAAATCAGGTTGAGCATAGTAATCGAGTGGGTTCATTTTTTCTCCAGTCCGCTAGTGTGCCAACGTTATGCATTCTCCCGCGAGGGGAGAGCCAAAACCCGGGCAAGAATTATTTTGGCACCTGGGAGAAATCAGCTTTTTGAAACTGGTCGTTTTGTGGAATCACGAGTGCCACTTGATACAAATCGTTGATGTCAATTGTAGCGTTTGCCAAACTGCAATCGAGCATATGTCCGCCGTGTTGCTTGTCGTTCGAAATGAAATGTAAATGATAACCCGGCGTGTTGAGACTAGCCAAATAATCGGGCACCCAAAAACCGATGAGTGTGCCAGCCACATTGCGAAACTCAAAGGTCGTTTGTTGCGCGACCACGCTTGTCAACGGCGGAAACGGTTCGCTCTGTTTGGGCACACTGCGCACCTTGACATAGTTGAACGTGCCAGAGATTCTGAATGCGTACGGATGATTTGTGCTGGGCAGATGCCGATTCAAAAAGGATTTGAGCTGGTCCACGTTTTGCACCGGCTCATTCAATTTTGCTTGGCGACTCGCGCGGAAAAAATTTAATGTGGCAAACGGAGCTAGGCTCGCCTTGTCCGCTTCGCGCACCGAGCCGTCGGCTTTTGCCTGATAAAACTTGCCGTCGAGCGCAATCATTTCGCCGTCCATTCCTTCGAATGTGCCGATGCCAAAATCACCGTACTGTCCCATTTCGCTGTACGCTACTTCGC
>CAZPIR010000623.1:0-2373 GCA_964586085.1 uncultured Anaerolineaceae bacterium
TGCCGATGTTCAAGGTCAACATTGACGCGCTCGTCAAAGACGGGTTGCGCGACAAGTTCAAGGTGATGGTGGGTGGCGCGCCGGTCAATCAGGCGTATTGCGACAAGGTCGGCGCGGATGGGTACGCGCCCGATGCGAGTTCGACCGTGCGCCTTGCGAAAAAATTGTTGGTGGACCTGGGTTATGATCCAAACGCCGGTAGCGAAGCGAAAGCCGAAGTCGTCGCGACGATTAACGCGATGGAAAAATTGATGGAGCAGGTCGGTCAAGCCGAAGCAAAAGAAGCCGAGCAAAAAAAGGCGGGGGCATAACGTGGAAACGATCATTCAATCAAAAACAAAAACTGTTGTGATCGGCGCGGGCAATCCGTTCGTGATGATCGGTGAACGCATCAATCCAACCGGGCGCAAGAAACTCGGCGAGGAAATGGTTAACGGCGATTTTTCGCGTGTCGAGCGTGATGCCGCCGCACAGGTTGCGATGGGCGCGCACATTCTCGATGTGAATGCCGGCACGCCGATGGGTGACGAACCGACGATGATCGTCGCGGCGATTCGCACGATTCAAAAAGTGTCGGATGTGCCGTTGTGCATTGACTCGTCTGTGATCGAAGCGCTCGAAGCCGCGCTGGGTGCGTACGAAGGCAAGGCACTCGTCAACTCGGTGACGGGCGAAGACGAACGACTCGAACGTGTTCTGCCGCTCGTGAAAAAATATAACGCGGCGGTCATTGGTCTCGCAAACGACGAGACCGGCATCTCGAATGATCCTGAAGAGCGCGTGCGCGTCGCGGAAAAAATCATCCGCCGCGCCGCCGATTACGGCATCGCGAAAGAAGACGTGATCATTGATCCACTCACGTTGACGGTCGCGGCAGACCCCGAAGCCCCGCGCAATACCTTGGCGACGATGCGCATGATTCGCGAGCATCTGGGTGTGAACATGGTCGCGGGCGCGAGCAACGTGTCATTCGGTTTGCCGGATCGTTCGCCAATCAACGCGGCGTACTTGCCGATGGCAATGTTGTGTGGTCTCACGTGCGCGATCACCGACCCGACGAATCCGACGATTCGCGCGGCGATTCTGGCGAGCGATGTGCTGCTCGGCAACGATCAGTACGCCGGCAACTGGATCAAGGATTTTCGCAAGCGCAGTGCCGAAGCGAGTAAAACCTAAACAATCAGACCTGGACCACTGATAAACAGAGAGATGGATTCTTTACGTAGCTGTGTTTATCGGTGGTTGATTTTATGCACTAGTTTTTGAAACGAGGTTGATGTGGCAAACAATGTGCCTTTGCGTAAAGACGTTCCGCTCGAACATCGTTGGAATGTCGAAAGTATTTTTGCGAATGATGAAGCGTGGGATGCTGAGTTCAAAAGCATCGAACAAGCATTGCCATCGCTTGCGCGTTTTCGCGGACATCTCGCGGACAGCGCGGCGACGCTTGCCGATTGGTTTATCGCGAGCGAAGAAATTGAAATGCGCGCGGGCAAGGTCGTGCTCTATGCAAGCATGAAGCACACGCCCGACACAACCGATCAGGTTGCGGTTGGCTTGAACGATCGCGCGCGCGGACTCGCGGCGCGCATCGGCGCGGCGACGTCGTTCGCCGAACCGGAATTGCTCGCGATTGGTTTCGATAAACTGCGCGCCTGGCTGAAACAGGAAACACGCCTCGCGCCGTACGCGCATTATTTCGAACGACTCGAACAACGCGCGGCGCATGTGCGCTCGGCGGAAATCGAAGAGGTCCAAGCCAGGTCAGCGATGCGTTTCGCACCGGCGCGGCGACGCATGGCATTCTCGCCGATGCGGATATGAAATGTGCGCCTGCGCGCAATGATGCCGGTGAAACGTTCGAGGTTACACAAGGCACGATCAACGCCTTACGCACGCATCCTGATCGCACCGTGCGCCGCACCGCGTTTGAAAATTACGCGGATGCGCATCTCGCAGTCAAGAACACGATGGCGAACGCGCTCGCCGCCGGCGTCAAGCAAGATGTGTTTCGCATGCGCGCGCGCAAGTACACATCGTCGCTCGAATCGGCACTCGCGCCGAATTACATTCCGCTCGACGTGTTCCACAATCTCATCAAAACATTTCGCGCCAACTTGCCGACCTGGCATCGTTACTGGGCGATTCGCAAACGTATCCTGGGTTACGACACGCTTTACACCTACGACGAAAAAGCGCCGTTGACGAATGCGAAACCGCGCGTCGAATTTTTGCAAGCCGTGGATTGGATTTGCCAGGGGATGCAACCACTCGGTGACGAGTATGTGCGCGTTCTGCGACGCGGCTGTTTGGAACAACGCTGGGTGGACAAGTACCCGAACAAGGGCAAACGCGCCGGCGCATTTTCGACGG
>CAZPIR010000624.1:0-2371 GCA_964586085.1 uncultured Anaerolineaceae bacterium
CAACTTGCCTACCACATCTGCAACTACATTCACGGCGTACTCGATATCCTCATCCGAGTTGTCGCGACCCAGGGTCAAGCGCAACGCGCCGCGAGCCAGGTCTGCCGAGTAGCCCATCGTCGCGAGCACATGCGACGGTTCGAGCGAACCAGCGGTGCACGCGCTCCCGGTCGAACCGGCAATGCCGGCGAGGTCAAGCCCCAAAACCATCTCGTCGCCAATCGCGCCGGGAATGACGAAACTCGAATGACCGGGCAAACGATTTTTTGGATCGCCGGTCAATTGTGATCCAGCCACTCGTTCGAGAATGCCCTCGACTAATTTTTCGCGCAATCCGACCAGTCGCGCATTTTCTTGTGCACGTTCGCTCTGCGCAATTTTCAATGCGGTTGCAAAACCCACGAGGTATGGAATGTTTTCCGTGCCCGCGCGCCGACTACGCTCCTGGCTTCCGCCGGTTTGCATCTGCGCAAGCGGTGTGCCACTGCGAACATACAACACGCCCACACCTTTTGGTCCGTGAAATTTGTGCGCGCCGAGCGACATTAAATCCACACCCAGTTTGTTCACGTCGAGGTCGAGATAGCCACCGGCTTGTACCGCATCGGTGTGAAAAACAATTTTCTTGTCGTGCGCGATTTTGGAAATTTCGGCGAGCGGTTCAATTGTGCCGACTTCGTTGTTTGCGTACATCACGCTGATCAGAATCGTGTTCGGCTTGATCGCGCGCGCAATATCATCCGGGTTGACGACGCCATGCCGATTGACCGGCACGCGCGTCACCTCGAATCCAAATTCTTTTTCTTGTTGCGCCGCCGTATTCAAAATTGCGTGATGCTCAATCGGCGTCGTGATAATATGGTTGCCCTTGCCGCGCAACGCAAATGCGACGCCGCGCAGAGCGAGATTGTCCGACTCGGAACCGCCCGAAGTGAAAACAATTTCTTTCGGACTCGCATTCAAAATTTCGGCGACAGTGCGATGCGATTCATCAAGCGCGGTGAGCGCGGCTTGTCCCCAGCGATGGAGACTCGACGCGTTGCCAAATTTCTCGGTGAAATATGGAAGCATTGCTTGCACCACGCGCGGGTCAACCGGCGTAGTGGCGGAATGATCAAGGTAGATTTGTTTGTTCATGGTGGCGCGATTCTAGCACAGCGATATGGGGTTGTCAAAGAGATTTATAGTTTGAGCAACGCTTTGAACGCCGGCACGAAAACCAACATGCCGACAACGACAAAGACGAGACCGATAATTACGGGCACGAACGCGCCTTGACGCAATGATAACACGGCGACGAGCAAACCGATGGCGAGGGACACGCCGCCAACGGCAACCTGAACCACTTGTTTGGAACCTAGCGAATCGGTTAAAGAATCCGGAAAAAACACTGTGCCGAGTACGGCGAGGATGAACACAGCGATCTCGGCGGCGACGAAAAAAGGAATCCCCTGTTCAAAAAATACCGAGGCGCTCAATATTATTGGCAAGCCGCCAAATGCCAAGCCCATCACAAGTCGCGTAAATTCACTCCACGAACCACCACGACGTAATTGGCGAAAGAATGAGCCAGCCATCACGCCGCCGATCACATGAAAGATGCAGAGAAAACCAAGAAACGCCAACGACGATTGCAAATTCATCATCATGCACCTCTATGATTTGAACAACGCGCGCAAACCGACAGCGACAAGCACAATGCCGGTGACACTGAAAAATGCGAGCATTGCGATTGCGCCCGAGGGTGATTGCTCAAATATGCCGATACTGCCCATCACGCCGGAAAAAATGAGCACACCACCCAAACCGATGTTACGCATTGGCACGGATTGAAATAATTGCACGGTTGCTTCGGGCAAAAAGAGCGCGAGCAAAATCACGCCGACAAAAACAACCACCTGCGCGCTCGTAAAATAAAATTGATTGATCTCGCCAAACAAACTGCTTGCACGAAACAAGGGACCGCCGCCGACGAGTGCGCCGAACACAATCAACGCAATCGCTTGCGCGTCCACACCGTTGCGTAAACGGCGCAAGCCCGTACCCAGCATCGCGCCGCCGATGACGTGAAAGATGCTCACGAAAATGAACGAGACGACAAAAATCATGCGCGTCCTCGCTTGTGCGCGGTCACCACAATGACCGTACTTGCCTCGTCGCGCACTGTTTCGATTTGTGGCTCAAAGCCAACCTGCTTGAGCAAATCAAGTACGGTATTCACCGACGAGGGCGCACTCACCGCGCTCAGCGCGGCATCGAGCGTACGATCCCAAGTGTTGCGTGGCAACAATCGTCCGCCATCCACCCAGATCAAGCGACCGTTATCATCGAGCACGCGATACATTTCGGCGAGCGCGCGCGGATCGTACGC
>CAZPIR010000625.1:0-2371 GCA_964586085.1 uncultured Anaerolineaceae bacterium
GGTCGGCGATGGCATGCAGAACGCGCATGTCCGCATCGGCGAAATGAGTGCGCGAGCCGATAGTAATCCAGCCCAGCACTTGATTGGCGGTTGCCAGCGGCATATTGATCGAACTCTGAATTCCTTGAATCATCTCTGGGTGATACAGCAAGGGATCGTCGGCAAGATTGTGGGTGATGTACGGTTGGCGAGAGGTGTACAAATACCCGCTGATGCCTTTGCCTGCCGGTGTCCTGAATCCTTTGTTGGTTTGCCAAACGCCGTTGGCTTGCTCGACGTGCGCTTCGCCGGTGTTGGGGTCGAACATGCCGACGATGACACCGTCGGTGTGAAACAACTGGGATGCCTGGTCGAGAATGATCGGCAACATTTCGGCGCGCGAGCGCGCGCGACGCAATGCCGTGTTCATTGCGACGATGGCTTCAAGTTCAACCTCGCGTTGACGGCGTTCCGTCACATCTTCGCCGATGCTTGTGACGCCGACAATCGTGCCGGCGGTATCGTGCGCGATGGTGTTGCTCCAGCTGACGAGCCGCCGTTTGCCAGCGTGCGTGATAATTTCATTTTCAAAATGAACCGGCACCGTGCCGGTTGCAATCGTCTCACTGAGTTGTTGGAACTCGGGGCGTTCGGGCGGCATAAAGGTGGTGAACCAATTTTTGCCCATCACCTCTTCGCGAGTCCAGCCGGTGAGATTCAAAAACCAGTCGTTGCAAAATATAATGTCGCCGTGATTGTCGAGACGCACGGCAATCAGCGAAACGTTTTCCAGGATTTGGCGGAATTGTTGCTCCGATTCGCGCAGAGCCAGCTCGGCTTGCCGGCGCGAAGTAATGTCGGCAAAGACGGTGGCGAATTGACCTGGCTTGGGACAAAAGACAGTGACTTCAAAATACTTGTCGAGTGGCGCGGTGTAATTTTCAAAATGCGCCGGTTCGCCGGTTAAGGCGACGCGCCCGTACATGTTGATCCAGTGCGATTCGATGCCTGGCAATAATTCTGTCACGGTTCTGCCAATAGCCGTCGCGGCGCTCAAGCCGGTCATCCGCTCAAAAGCCGGATTGATTTCGAGAAAGCGATAATTACACGGCAAACCGTTTGCATCGCAAATGATTTCGTGCAGGGCAAAGCCGTTGAGCATTTCATCAAAGAGACTACGATAGCGCGCTTCACTTTCGCGCAGAGCATCTGCGGCGCGTTGGCGTTCGGTAATGTCGCGCACGGCGGACAAGCGCACCAGGCGATTATTCAAGGTCAAGTAGCTGATGTTGAGTTCTGTCGGAAAACGCGTGCCATCTTTTTTGCGATGCCAACGCAGGGGCACGTACGTTTCGTTCGTTTCCAACGATTGACGCGATTTTTCCGGTTCCGCCGAAAGGTCGGGGCTGGACAAGCCAAGCAGTTCTTGATGGGTATAGCCGTACAACTGGCACGCCGCCGGGTTGGCGTCCAAGAATTGCCCCGTTTTGGCATCAAGCAAAAAGAAGGGGTCGGCAGAGCCTTCAAAGAGTTTGCGAAATTTTTCTTCGCTCGTGCGCAATGCATCTTCCATTTGTTGGCGCGCGGTGACGTCGCGGTGAATCGTGACCATGCTACGTGGATTGCCTTGTTCGTCGCGGAGAACGGCGGCGTCAATCTCGCCTGAAAAGCGCGAGCCATCTTGGCGAAGCAAGACGTAATGATTGTCGGTTTCGAGCTGATCGTTGCCCAGCAACGCTTGCATATTCGCGACTGCCTTGGCGCGATATTCCGGCGCAATCCATTGCAACGCATTCATGCCCTCTACGCGCGTGTCGGGCGCGCCGCCGTGCATCGCAATCAGGTGCGGCGAGGCGAACGTGACGATGCCGTTGAGGTCGGACAAGGCGACGCCGTCGGGCATCACGGTGACAAGCGAGCGATACAAATTTTCCGAATCCTGGATGGCTTGCTGGGTTTGTTTCCATTCGGTAATGTCTTGCGCCGCGCCGACCGTGCCGATGATGTGTTCCTGGTCGTCCCAAATTGGCAGAGTGTGGATTTGGTACCAGTGAGGAATTCCGTTTCTATTTACAAATTTTTCATGCTCGGTCTGTTGGCGCGTTTTTATCACATGAATCTCTTCAGCGCGATACTTGCGCGCAATCTCAGCCGACCACAGATCAAAATCGGTTTTGCCGACTATGTCTTCGACGTGCGGATAACCGTTAGTTTTTAGAAACAGCTGATTGACGGCGAGGTATTTACCTTGCGTATCTTTGAGCCACAACTCGAATGGCACATTGTTCATGATCGCGCGCAAATACGATTCATGGCGTTGCACCGCTTCGAGGTTTTTTTTGCGTTCGGAAATATCGCGCACCATGCTTTGAATGTGCGCCGGTTGTCCGTC
>CAZPIR010000626.1:0-2370 GCA_964586085.1 uncultured Anaerolineaceae bacterium
TACATGGGGCGTGGCATCGCGTTGCAAATTTTAACTTGCATGACTGGAATCAAGTTGGTGGTTATTTCCAATCGCACACTCGCAGGCGCAGAACGTGCTTTTCGCGATGCTGGGATAACCTCGGCGCGTCGTGTCGAAACGGTGGCGCAACTCGAAGATGCAATCAAACACGATCAGTACGCCGTAACTGATGATGCGACCTTGCTCGCGCAAGCCGAGGGGCTGGATGCGGTCATCGATGCGACCGGCGAAATCGAATTTGCAACCGGTTTGATTGTGAATCTGATCAAGCATGGCAAGCATGTGGTGATTACGAATGCGGAACTCGATGCGACGATTGGTCCCATCCTCAAAGTATACGCGGATCGCGCGGGCGTGGTGCTGACGAATACGGATGGTGATGAGCCCGGCGTGGCGATGAATCTCTATCGGTTCGTCAAGACAATTGGCTATCGCCCGGTGATGGCAGGCAATATCAAAGGTTTTATTGATCGCTATCGCACACCCGAAACCCAAAAAGCATTCGCCGACAAGGTCAATCAAAAAGCGACGATGATTACTTCGTTCGCCGATGGGACCAAACTTTCGATGGAGACGACGGTGCTGGCAAATGCGACCGGTTTGCGCGTGGGCAAGCGTGGTATGTACGGACATGCGTGCGCGCACGTCAAAGATATTCTCAAACACTTTACTGCCGAGCAGGTGTTGGAACAAGGCTTGGTGGATTATGCGCTAGGCGCCGAACCGGGCACGGGCGCGTTTGTTGTTGGATACAACGAAAATCCGATTCTGCAACAATACATGAGCTATTTCAAAATGGGCGATGGTCCGCTCTATCTTTTCTACACGCCGTATCATTTGCCGCACGTGCAGTTGCCCTTGACCGTTGGGCGCGCCGTTTTGTTTCACGATGCGACCATCGCGCCGATGGGCGCGCCGGTGTGCGATGTGATCACGATGGCGAAACGTGATTTACAAGCCGGCGAAGTGCTCGATGGCATTGGCGGGTTTACCTGCTACGGCACGATTGAAAATAGCGATGTGTGCCAAGCCGAGCACTTGTTGCCGATGGGTTTGTCGCAAGGATGCCGATTAAAAGTAAACATCCCGCGCGATCAAGCCATCACGTACAACGATGTAATTTTGCCGGAAGGTCGCCTGGTGGATCAATTGCGCGCGGAACAAAATGCGTACTTTGCAAACAAAAAATAATTGCGGGTCGGCATAGGAGCGGGGAATGAAGGTCGTTCTGTTTTGTGGTGGATTGGGCACGCGCTTGCGCGAGTATTCCGAAACAATTCCCAAGCCGATGGTTGAAATTGGTTATCGCCCGATCATCTGGCACTTGATGAAATACTATGCGAGTTATGGGCACAAGGATTTTATCTTGTGTCTCGGTTACAAGGGCGATTACATCAAGAATTATTTTCTCAACTACGACGAATGCCTGTCCAACGATTTTACCTTGTCGGAGGGCGGGCAAAAAATCGAGTTGTTCAATAGCGATATTCACGACTGGAAAATTACGTTTGCCGAAACCGGGATGAACAGCAACATCGGGCAACGGCTCAAGACTGTCGAAAAATATCTACAGGGCGAAGACATGTTTCTCGCCAACTATAGTGACGGCTTGACCGACCTGGATTTATCGGCATACCTGGATCACTTTGCCGAATCGAACAAGGTTGCCAGTTTCCTCGCCGTGCACCCTTCGCAATCGTTTCACGTTGTCCATTTCGGCGAAGCGAACACCGTTGCCAGCATTCAGCCGGTCGGCAACTCGGACATGTGGATTAATGGCGGTTTCTTTGCGTTCAAGCAGGACATTTTCAAATATATGCGCGAAGGCGAAGAGTTGGTGATCTCGCCGTTTCAGCGCCTGATTGCTGACAATCAATTGATCGCTTTTCCGTACAAGGGTTTTTGGGCGTGCATGGACACGTTCAAGGAAAAGCAAATGTTCGACGACTTGTATCGCACCGGCAAAATGCCCTGGGTTGTGTGGCGCAATCACACGCCGATGTTGTCGTATCGGCGGCGTTAGGTTCGCCTGACCGGCGAGGAGAACCAAGATGCACAGTTTGAGTTTGGCGCGCGACCCGCAGACGCCATTGAAAATTCTTTGCTTGGGCGCGCAC
The DNA here is from genome assembly GCA_964586085.1 of uncultured Anaerolineaceae bacterium. GTDB lineage: Bacteria > Chloroflexota > Anaerolineae > UBA4142 > UBA4142 > JACRBM01. The sequence continues at coordinate 2,139 of CAZPIR010000626.1, forward strand.
AGCGACGACATTGAAATCGGTTGTGGCGGCACAATTCTGAAATTGATCGAACGCTACCCGCAGGCGAGTGTTCATTGGGTCGTGCTCGGCGCGAACAAACCGGTGCGCGCAACCGAAGCATTGACGAGCGCAAATGTTTTTCTCGCGCAAGCGAAAGCACAGAACATTGTGGTCAAAGGGTTCCGCGATAGTTTTTTTCCGTACATCGGCGTTGAGATCAAAGAATATTTTG
>CAZPIR010000627.1:0-2359 GCA_964586085.1 uncultured Anaerolineaceae bacterium
TTATTCTGACTTGCTACCAAATACCCAAGTCACAAAATTAGAAATGTGCGATGCTGCGGCCAACTATTTCAAGCATCATGATGAATGGACAGGATGGACATCTACGGGTCTGAACCAAAGAACTGTTGCCATCTTACAATTGGTCGGTATTACGGTGGATACGGAATACCCTTGTGTTAAAGCATTAAAGGTATTATTACAGACTGATGACTATGACCTAAAAAAGCTACTTGGGATACTCTCGACTTGGCGTGAGTCTGTCATCCAAGCGGTCAAGCCAAAATGATTTTCAAATCCCAAATCCTAATTCCTAATTCCAAAATCCAAAATCTCTTCCCATGACCATCATTTACGCATTTGCAAATCAAAAAGGCGGCGTCGGCAAAACGACGACCGCGATCAACGTGGCGGCATTCCTCGCCGTACGTGAGAAACGTGTTCTGCTTGTGGACATGGACCCGCAAGCGAACGCCACCTCATCGCTCGGCGTGGACAAGCACGCGCCCACGTTTTCCGTTTATCACGCGCTCGTGGACGACGCGCGCCTCGAAGATGTGGTGATGCTCACCAAGCGTTTGCATCTCGACCTCATCCCCTCGTCGCCTGCGCTGGCTGGCGCCGAAGTTGAACTCGTCAGCGCAGAGCAACGCGAGTATTTGCTTGCCAACGCGCTCAAGCCGATGTTGCCGCGTTACGATTACGTGATTATTGATTCGCCGCCCTCGCTCGGCTTGCTCACGATCAACGCGCTCACCGCCGCCGATGCCGTCATCGTCCCGATTCAGTGCGAGTACCTCGCACTCGAAGGATTGACGCAACTGCTCAACACCATTCAACTTGTGCAAGCGAGTTTGAATCCGCGTCTTCGGGTTGCGGGCATGGCAATGACCATGTTCGATCCGCGCACGCACCTGGCGATGCAAGTTGTCGAACAGGTCAACCAACATTTTCCAACCTTGATTTTTCATACCGTCATTCCGCGCAATGTCCGCATCTCCGAAGCGCCGAGTTACGGCGAGCCGCTTGTCTCGTTCGATCCGAAATCGCGCGGCGCGCAAGCGTACGATGCGTTGACAGCGGAATTGCTTGAACGCGAAAAGACGACGAACGACGAAGGACGAACAACGAAAGCATGACCTTGGTCTTTCGGCTTTGGTCTTTCGTCAGGAGTTGAATATGCCTCCCCTCAAACACGGTCTGGGTCGCGGGCTGGGTGCGTTGATTCCGCCGATCACGCCGACCGAACAAATGCCCGGCGTGCGCCAAGCCCAGGTCGCCGCGATTGTCCCGAACCCGATGCAACCGCGTCATCGTTTCGATCCCGAAGCGTTGCGCGAATTGTCCGACTCGATCAAAGAACATGGCTTGATTCAGCCGCTCATCGTCACGCCCGCGCCCGATTCAACCGAACTCGCGCCGCGTTATCAACTCATCGCGGGCGAGCGACGTTGGCAAGCCGCGAAACTCGCCGGACTCGTGTCGGTGCCGGTGGTTGTGCGTGGCGCGTCGCCGCAAGAAATGCTCGAACTCGCGCTCGTCGAAAATATTCAACGCGCCGACCTGAACCCGCTCGAAGAGGCGAACGCGTACCGACAATTGATGAGTGATTTTGGTTTGACCCAGGAAGAGGTTGCGGGCAAAGTCGGCAAAAATCGCACGACGGTGGCGAACGCGTTGCGTTTGCTCAAACTGCCATCCGAGATTCAAAAAGAAATTGCCGAAGAAACGATCAGCGAAGGACACGCGCGCGCCATTCTCACCGTCAACGACGATTTGAAACAACGCCAATTGTTGCGCATGGTCATCGAGCAAGGTTTGTCCGTGCGCCAAACTGAGGAAAGCGCGCGACGATTCAACGAGCAACCCTCAACCTCGGAACGCGCAAAACGTTCGAGTGGTTCGCGCTCGTCCGGCGAACGCGAAATGCCGGCGGCGACGCGCGCGCTCGAAAGCGATTTTCGTTCTGCGCTCGGCACCAAAGTTCAGGTCTTTCGCTCGCGCAAGGGCGGCAAGATTGTGATTCATTTTTATTCCGAAGAAGAACTAGAGGCAATCTACGACAAGATTGTAAGCGGGCGATAATTTCTAGGGGCGAGCTTGGCGGCTCGCCCCTATGTCTGTACAAAAAAAGAAAACTCAGGGGGAGGAGGAGAGCCCTGAGTTTTCATTGACACTGCGCCCACAGCGTCATTTATCTTCACTCGCATTCTAATGTGTTCTTCGCCGGGTGTATGTAGTACCTTTCCACTAACCAAAGAGTACCATGCCCACTCCCCGCGTACTTGAAGCGAAATGCCATTGTGCGTAGAATGTAACCGTTTGATTCGATTATCACAAGGAGCGACCGTGCCCTCATCCC
>CAZPIR010000628.1:0-2330 GCA_964586085.1 uncultured Anaerolineaceae bacterium
ACGACGATGATGGCGTTCAACAATGCACGCAAGCCATTCGACGATAAAAATGTTCGCATCGCTTTCTCGCAAGCTGTTGATCGCGAAGGTTGGGTGCGTGATGTTTTCAAGAATATTGGCAAGCCATATCTGCGCTGGATTCCGCCTGGAGTCCCCGGAGCGCAACCCGATGCCAAGGGCGACTATGCCACCGACCCAGCCAAAGCCGTTCAGACGCTCGTGAAAAACGGTTACGGCACAGCCGATGGTAAAGTGGACTGCGCCAAATTGGGCGAACTCAAGATCACGTACGGTAGCACTGCCCAGAACAAGATCCGTTTCGAGTTCTTGGCGAACAACCTGCAAAAAGTGATCGGTTGTCCCGTCGCACTCGACCCGGTTGATCCGACCGTCGCGACCGCGCTGACCAAAGATCCCAAGACGAATCCACAGATCGCGCGCCAAGGCTGGATCCAGGACTATCCGCATCCCCAGAACTGGCTGAGCATCTACTGGAATAGTGCGGCGTTTGCCAAGCGCTATGGCTACGCCAACAAAGACCTCGACGCGCAAATGGCGAAAGCCGATCAGACGCTCGACTTTGCGACATCTCTCAAGGAATACCAAAAAGCCGAAGATATGCTGATGGCAGATTTGCCCGGCGCGCCGATGAACTATGGCGAAGGTCTCTATCTCGTCAAACCATACTTGATTGGTTTGAAGGAAAACACCGGCTCTAGCGATCTCGAATGGGCTGGCGAATGGGGTCCGGTCTGGACGTACGACGTTGACCTGAGCAAGGTCCCAGCGGGCTATCCCACGAAATAAGACTGTTTGACCGAACCTCCCGCCGGTCACCGGCGGGAGGTTTACCTCTTGCATCAAAGATGATCGCGAGAGATTTTTTATTTGACCAGTAGGATACTGGAAAGCACGAACCGAGGAAGTTGATATGCAATTTTTGATTCGGCGTCTTTTATACATGATCCCAACGCTTTCCCTAGTCTTGTTGATTACCTTTATTATCATGCATGCCGCGCCCGGCGGACCCTGGGATGTTGACCCGGGTAGTCGCACCGCCGACCCGCGTTTGCAAGAACGTTTGAATAGCGCGTACGGTCTAGACAAGCCTTTATTTTTCAATACCTTCGCCGCGCAAAAAGCGCTGGACGAAGGCAAAGGTGCGCCGCAAGCGATTGGCGATTTTTTTGATTCGCAATTTTGGATTTACATGACCAACTTGGTGCAAGGCAAGTTCGGTCCCTCGTACCGGTTTCGCGGACGCCAGGTTGAGGAAATTTTCTTTGAAGCGCCGCCCGGACGCGAGCCCTGGCAAAATCGTTTCAGCGCGACCGTGGTTCTGGGTTTGTTGGCGACGACGATTGCCGTTATTATCGGTTTTCCGCTCGGTGTGATCGCCGGCTTGAATCAAAACAAATGGGCGGACACGATCAGTTTGTTCTTGGCGACGATCTTTTATGGCATCCCCAATTTTGTGCTCGCGATTTTCCTCATTCTGATTTTCGGCGCGTGGCTCGGCTGGATTAAAATTGTCGAGCTGGATTATTGGGAAAATTGGACCAGTTGGTTTCTGCCGGCATTCGTCCTCTCGATCCCCACTGCCGCGTTTCTCGCGCGGCTCACGCGCAGTAGCATCCTCGAAGTGATGCGGATGGATTACGTCCGCACCGCGCGCGCCAAAGGTCTCTCTGAACGCGCGGTGATTATTTATCATATCATTCGCAACTCGTTGATTCCCATCGTCACCTTCCTGGGTCCCGCGTTGGCGACCTTGATTACCGGGTCCTTTATTATTGAAACGCAATTTACTATTACGGGCGTGGGGCGATTGTTTGTCGAATCTATCAGCCGCCGCGATTATTCGATGATTATGGGCTTGACGCTGATTTACGCATTCTTTATCGCGATTGCCAATCTCGCCGTTGATCTCGTCTACGGTTTCCTCGATCCGCGCATCAAGGTTGGAGGAAAATAGTCATGGCAGAACAATCCACGATTACAACGGCGGCGCTGGGTGTTCAAACCTTTACGCGCAAGCCGGCTAGTCTATATGCGGATGCTTGGAATCGTCTGCTAAAAAATCGCGGCTCGGTTGCCGGCATGATTGCCGTGGCAATTTTTGCGTTGGTCGCTTTGTTCGCCCCCATCCTTGCGCCCCACAACTCCTTGGAAATTACGCCCAATAATAGTTATCGTCCACCGTTCTGGGTGCAGACGGACAATCCTGACACATCCGGTCTGATGAGTTTCCCGCTCGGTACCGATGGCATTGGACGTGATGTGTTGAGCCGCGCGATTTACGGCGCACGCACCTCGCTCATCGTCGGTTT
>CAZPIR010000629.1:0-2326 GCA_964586085.1 uncultured Anaerolineaceae bacterium
GCACGAGCGCGGGCGAGTTCATCAACGCGCCGCCGCTCGCAATCACTTTACTTGCATTCGGAGCCGCGCCGTGCAGCAATCCAAAAATCAAGCCGAGCCGATATGCCATCGCTTCGAGTCCAGCGCGCAGAATGTCTATCGGTTGCGTGTTGAGACTCAGTCCCGTGATCGCGCCACGCGCATCGGCGTTCCAATTCGGAGCGCGCTCGCCGGCAAGGAAGGGCAACATCGTCAAGCCGTGCGCGTCCGGTGCCATCGCGGCAAGCTGTGCTTCGATTGCGGTGCGGCGTAATTTTAAGGTTTGCTTCATCCAACTGAACAAGGCGCCGCCTTCGCTCAACGCGCCGCCGACGAGTTCGTTCTCGCGGGTGACGCGATATGCCCAGAGACCGTGCGGTACTGGACGTGCTTGTTGCGTAACCGCCGGAAGCACGACGCGCATCGCGCTGGTCGTGCCCATCGTCATCGCAATGTGCGAGGCGTTAACGCAACCACTGCCCACGTTCACCGCCGCGCCATCGCCGAGCGTTGGAAAAAATTTAGCGTCGCGCAACGCGTACCACCGTTCAACGTACTTGCCGCGCAAGGCACCAACGTGGGTGTCGAAATCTACGAGTGGCGATAATTGAGATTGGGCGATTGGTAACTGGGTGATTAGTTCATTGTCCCATTCCAGTTTTTGGCGATTGAGCAGACCGGTCCACGAAGCAACGGAATAACTGCACGCGCGTTCGCCGGTCCATCGCCACAACATGTATTCGCCGAGTGACATCCAGTACCGCGCGCGTTGCAAATCGGCAGGACGATTTTGCGCGAGCCACAAAAATCGCGCGGGCAAATAGCTCGAATGAAACAGCGTGCCGACGCGTTGATGGTTTGCTTCTTGATCGAATTGGGCGCGCAGTTCGGTAACTTGGCGCGCATTGCGCGTGTCGGCGTACGTAAACACCGGCGTCACGGCGCGTCCATCGGCGTCCACGCCCAGCACGTTCGAGACGAGCGAATCGGAAGCGACCGCGACGATTTGTTTCGCGCGGCGTCCGGCTTTTTCCAAGACCTGGTCAATTGCGCGTTGCGTGCACTTGAGCATCGTGTCCGCATCGAGTTCATTGCCGCCGTCCGGCGTCGTGCGTACCTTGTACTTGACCTGGGCTTCCAAGTCCTTGACTGGGCGTGCCTGTTCGTCGAACACCATCGCGCGTGTGGACGAAGTGCCCAGATCGAGTGTGAGAACTAGATTTGATTTCAAAATGTCGCCTCGGTAAATTCTAAATCGGCAATCATAAATGGTTCGTGTCGTTCATCAACAGCACGACAAATTGGTCGTCGCGTTTTTCAAAAATGTTGATGCACGCATTGTCCTGACGAATGCGCCACAAGCCATCGGCGGGTATGCCCAGGACTTTGCACAGCAGGGCGTGGCACACGACGCGATGTGAAACGAGCGCGACCGTTTCGCCGACGTGCTTGTTTTGAATGTCTTCCAGCAAGTTGTCGAGGCGCGTGTGTACCATTTTGAGCGAGCCGCCCTTGGGAAACTTGACCTTGCCCGGCGTGGTGCGCCACTTTTCAATGACTTCGGGAAATGCTTGTTGCGCTTCTTCGGTTGTCATGCCTTCGAGCGCGCCAAAATCAATGTCGAGCAACCCAGGATGCTGTTGCACTTCAAGTTGTTTCGCATCCGCAAGCGGTTTTGCTGTTTGCAACGCGCGTTGCAAGGGACTGGCATAGATCGCCGCGAGTGATTCGTTGAATAGTCGCGTGGCGATTTTTTGCGCTTGCGCAAATCCTGTTTCATTCAACGGCATGTCCGCGCGTCCGCGAAATCGTTCGACGCGGTTCCATTCGGTTTGACCGTGACGGATCAGGATAAAGCGAGTTTTCATTTCTACTCCAGGTTTCAGATTGAGAACGACCTGAAACTCAAATCAACCACCATAACGCGATTGCCGCGAGCACGCCCATGCCGCCACCAAAATAGAACGGGGCGGACGCGCCGAACGTGTCCCATAAAAATCCGGCGAACAAGGATGCCGGCAGTAATCCCACGCCAACAAATGTCGCGTGCAAGCCGATGAGGGTTGCGCGCATTTCGGTCGGCGCAATGTCGGACACGAGCGCTTTTTCGACACCCTCGGTCAGCGCATAGTACAGTCCGTACGTGGCGAACAAGCCCCACAAGGCGAGCGGGCTGGCGAGCGCAAAACCGAAATAGACTGTGCCGTACGTGAGATAGCCCAACACCAACAGTCGTTTGCGCCCAACGCGATCCGACAAGCGTCCCAAGGGCCACGAGCCAATCGAGTAGACGACGTTGAAAACCAAA
>CAZPIR010000630.1:0-2319 GCA_964586085.1 uncultured Anaerolineaceae bacterium
GATCATCGTGCTCTATCAAGTCGCCATCGCCACCATGACCACCGGTGTCGTGCAACTGGAAGAACGCGAAATGCGCGCGCACATGCTCCGCGTTCGCGATGCGCTCGCCGTGGACCAAGCTCAACTCGAAATTGCCGCCGCCGATTGGGCATACTGGGATGACACGTATCACTTTGTCAAAAACGGCAACGCCGAATATGTGAAATCGAATTTGAACGCCGGCACTTTTCTCAATCTCCAACTCAACCTGATTGTGCTTGCTAATTCGACTGGCACACTTGTGTACGCCGAACACTTTGACCTGGACTCGGAAAAATTTTTGCCGATGCCCGCCGGCTTGAGCGAGCATCTCGCGGCATCAGGTCGCCTTCTCCAAACCGAACCAACCAGCAAATTATCCGGTCTCCTGGCTCTCCCCGATGGCATCATGCTCATCACCGCTTTGCCCATCCTCACCAGCGACAACGCCGGACCGGTCAACGGAACCTTGCTCTTTGGGCGTTGGCTCAGCGCCTCTCAAATCGCGCGCCTCGCCGAAACGACACACTTGCCGGTAACCATGTTGCTCGCCAATCAATTAGGCGCGGCACAAGATTTAGAATCACGATGGGTGTCAGCGCAAACCCCGATTGTGGTGCGCCCACTCGACTCGCAAACCATCGCCGGCGACGCGCTCATCCTCGACGTGTTCAACCGACCAGCCCTCATCTTTCAAGTCGAGGTTGCGCGCGAAATCTACCAACTGGGACAAAACGGACTCACGACCGTGTTGTACTGGTTGATCATTCTAGGCGCGGCTTGTTTTGGCATCATTATGCTCGTGACAGAGCGACTGTTCTTGGCGCGTTTGTCAAACCTCAGCGCCAGCGTCCAACAAATCAGTGCCCAGGGCAATATCGCCTCACGCATCACCGTTCAGGGACAGGATGAATTAACTCACCTGGGTCACGAAATCAACAAGATGTTGGTCGCGATTCAACAATCGCAACAAGCATTGGCGCAAAGCGAAGAAAAATTTTCCAAGGCGTTTCGCACTAGCCCCGACCTGATCATCATCACTCGGTTGGCAGATGGCAAGGTCGTCGAGGTCAACGATTCGTGGGAAAAGATCAGCGGTTATATGCGCACCGATCTGCTCGACAACACACAGGCGTTGTACGTAGACCCAGCCGAACGCGAACGAATCGTCAGCGAGTTGAAACAAAATGGGCACGTGCGTAATCGTGAGGTCAACTTTCGCGCCAAAGCCGGACACATTCTGCAAACCCAGATGTCCATCGAAACACTAGAGTTGAATGGGGTCGCGCACGCGCTCAGCGTCATTCGCGATGTGACCCAGGAAAAACGCGCGGCGGAATTAACCGAACGTCAAGCCAAGCGCATCGCCACCTTGCATCACATTGACCTCACGATCAGCACCAGTCACGATCTCCAAATCACGCTCGATCTGTTTCTCAATCATCTCAGCACCGAACTGCGCATTGACGCGGCGGCAGTCTTGTTGTTCGACCCGCAATTACTTCAGCTCAACTTTGCCGCCGGACACGGCTTTCACACCTCCGCTCTGCAACAAACTCACTTGCGTTTGGGACAAGGTTATGCCGGGCGCGCGGCACTCAATCGCCAACTTGTTTTCGTTCCCGACCTTGCAACTCATAACGAGTTCAATTCACCATTTTTGCCGGCGGAAGGATTCGTCACCTACTTTGCCCTGCCCTTGATTGCCAAAGGTCAACTCAAAGGCGTCCTGGAAATTTTTCAACGCGCGCTCTTCACCCCCGACCAAGAATGGACAAATTTTTTGCACACGTTGGCAACCCAAGCCGCGATTGCGATTGACAATGCTCAACTCGTGACCAATTTAGAGCGGAGTAATTTTCAACTTGCCAACGCGTACAATGCGACGATTGAAGGCTGGGCGCATGCGCTCGACCTGCGCGATCATTCAACCAACGGGCACACGCAACGCGTTGCCGAATTGGCAATGCGCCTGGCAAACGCAATGGGATTGACCGAAGCCGAACTCGTTCATTTTCGTCGCGGCGCGATCTTGCACGACATTGGCAAGATGGGAATTCCCGATGCCATTCTCAACAAGCCCGGTCCACTCGATGCGAATGAACTAGCCATCATGCGGAAACATCCTCAGTACGCGTTTGATTTGCTCCACCCCATCGAGTATTTGCGACCGGCACTCGATGTACCGTACAGTCATCACGAACGCTGGGACGGCACCGGCTATCCGCGCGGACTCAAAGGCGAGGAGATTCCATTGGTCGCACGCATCTTTGCCGTGATTGATGTGTGGGATGCGCTGAC
>CAZPIR010000631.1:0-2316 GCA_964586085.1 uncultured Anaerolineaceae bacterium
CCGGGCACAACTTGGACCTGAATGACAACGGCTCGCCGGACGCCGGCTTGAGCAAATTCGACGACGAGAGCATCAACGTGCGTGCTTCGTGCTTCGCCGCTTCACCGAGCGGGACGTGCACCGCCATTTGGTCGCCGTCAAAGTCGGCGTTGAACGCCGCGCAGACGAGCGGGTGAATTTGGATTGCACTGCCCTCGACGAGCAGAACCTCGAACGCTTGGATGCCTAAGCGGTGCAAGGTCGGCGCGCGATTCAACAACACGGGATGGTTCTTGATGATTTCTTCGAGCACATCCCAGACTTCGGACGAGCCGCGATCCACCAAACGTTTCGCGGATTTGATGTTGTGCGCGTAATTGTATTCGACGAGTTTCCGCATGACGAATGGCTTGAACAATTCCAACGCCATACTCTTGGGTAACCCGCACTGATTCAGTTTGAGATGTGGCCCGACCACGATCACAGAACGCCCGGAATAGTCCACGCGCTTGCCGAGCAAGTTGCGGCGGAAACGACCTTGCTTGCCTTTGAGCAAATCGCTTAACGATTTCAACTTGCGTTGACCGCGTTGCGACACGGCTTTGCCGCGCTGCGAATTGTCAATCAACGAGTCCACGGCTTCTTGCAACATGCGCTTTTCGTTGTTGACGATCACTTCGGGCGCGCCGAGTTCGAGCAAGCGTTTCAAACGATTGTTGCGATTGATGACGCGGCGATACAAATCATTCAGGTCGCTCGTCGCAAAACGTCCGCCATCGAGTTGCACCATCGGACGCAAATCCGGTGGAATGACCGGCAGAACGGTCAACACCATCCACTCGGGACGATTGTTCGACGCGCGCAGAGATTCGATGACGCGCAAACGCTTGATTTCTTTTTTCTTGTTTTGTTTCGAGCGCGTGGTCTTGATCGTCTCGCGCACGCGTTCGCCCAGTTCGTCCAGGTTGACGCCGGTGAGAATCGTATAGATCGCGTCCGCGCCCATGCCCGCTTCAAAGAGCGTGCCCCATTTTTCGCGCATCTCGTGATAGCGCGCTTCGTTGATGACCTCGCCCACGCGAATCGCTTTCAACTCGTCCATGCGATCATCGTGCGCGTCGTCCACTTTTTCGGATTGCACGTCAACATGTTGCCGTACCTTGGCAACTTGTTCACTCGAGGCGTGTTGCTTTTGTTCACGCTCGGCATCGAGAAGCAAACGCTTGTCGGCTTGCTTGGCGCGAATATCTTTTTCGATCTCGGCAATGTGCGCCTGCACAACCTCGTTCAAACGTTTGCGATGTTTCGTTGCAACCGTTTCGCCTTCTTCGGCGATAATATCGCCGGTCGGTTCGAACACAATCGCTTTGCGAATTTCCGAACCCTTAGCTTCCTCGATGCGATTTTCCAATTTCTTGGCAACGCTCATCACCTGGTCGGTCTTTTCGGCGAGTTGCTCGTCGAGTTTTTCGAGCGCGGTCTCGGTCTTGCGTTGAAGCGAATCGGTTTCTTTTTCGAATTGCTTGTTGAGCGATTCGATTTCTTCTTCCGCTTTCGACTCCAATTCCTGGCGTTTGAGTTGCGCTTCTTTCGAGAGGCGTTGCATCGTGCGTTTGCGCGCATCTTCGTCCACACGCGTCACGATGTACTGCGCGAAATACAACACGCGTTCGAGCGCGCGCGGCGAGAGATCGAGCAGTAAGCCGATGCGCGACGGGACGCCGCGCACGTACCACAAGTGCGATACGGGCGACGCGAGTTCGATGTGTCCCATGCGTTCGCGACGCACACGCGCCGGCGCAACCTGGACGCCGCACTTGTCGCAGATGATGCCGCGATTGCGGATTTTTTTGTATTTGCCGCACGCGCATTCCCAATCCCGCGTCGGTCCAAAAATTCGTTCGTCGAACAGACCGTCGCGTTCGGGACGCAGGGTGCGATAGTTGATCGTTTCGGGCTTGACGACTTCGCCGTACGACCACGACCGAATTTGGTCGGGCGAGGCGAGACTCACACGCATCGCATTGAAATCACGTAATTCCATTGATCTACTCCTCACTCGCTTTGCGACTGCGGCGACCGCGCCCGCCGCTAATTCGTTCACCGCGCGCGAACTTTTCGCGCATAGCGGCTTTGCGATCCATCGGTTGTTGCTCACCACCGCCCATCAAACCACCCGACCCGAGCGATGGCACACGTTCTTCACTCTCTTCTTTGCCGAACGCCATCCGTTCGCCTTCGGTGTCGTACACTTCGACCGTCAAGCCGAGCGATTGCAATTCTTTGACCAACACGCGGAATGATTCCGGCACGCCGGGTTCGAGAATCTCTTCACCC
>CAZPIR010000632.1:0-2315 GCA_964586085.1 uncultured Anaerolineaceae bacterium
CGTAATGGCGAGCGGCGCGCCATCGGTCAACTGCGCGAGCGGCGCGATGGGCAAAACATTTTGGCGCGCGAGCGCGGGCAAAGAAATCAACATCGCCGCGAGCGCGGGCGAAAGAATGCCGGAGAGCGCGCCGACGGTCTGCATCATGCCATTCGCGCGCGGCAATTGTTTTTCCGGCACAATCATCGCATATGACGTATCGAACGCAGAATAATGAAACGCGCTCGCCATCGCATACCCGGCAACAAGCACAATCAACACCGGCATGTTGAGCGATTGCGTCGCCATCAACGTCGCCATCACCAAACTCAAACCGCCGCTGACCAGGTCGGCAATCATCATCGTGCGCTTGCGGTCGTGACGATCCGCCCACGCGCCGGCAATCGGCGCGCCGAACACGGTAGGCAGAGCAAACGCGATGCTGACCAACGCCAACGCCAACGCCAAATCGGATTTTTGTTCCGGCGTAGGATAGAGCGTTTGCGTCAACCAAATCGTCACCGAAAAAAAAGACAGCGCACTCCCAAACACAGAAACCGATTGTGTGCCCCACAAAATCAAGAATGTGCGAAAACCGTTTGCCGGCGGTTGATAAGCCATGTGCCTCTCCCCATATCGCGCATTGTACTCGAGATTCCATGCGTGACAAAAAGAAAAAACTTGCCGTGTCATCGGACGCGACACGGCAAGCGATTCATCAATCCATCACCCAACCCAATCCCAGTTTTTCGAGTGTCTCTGGTTTCGGCACGCCGGTCTGCACATCCCAGCCTGCCAGCGCAAAATACTCGTCGAGCGCGCGTTCGAATTGTTCCGGTTGTAATGCGAGTCCGGCATATTGCCCGGTACCTTGCAAGGGCTTGAACACTTTGGCAGGCAGTTTGTCCGCGTGACGATCCAAGCCCATGCGCACGTTGCACATCCGCATCATGTTTAAGCGACGCGCGCCCACTTGCAACAAAGTGTCCAACGAAAAATCGTCCCAGCCGGTCACGCTTCGCACCAACTCGACGGCTTGCGCGGGACCATACAGCGTCCAGGTCGTGCTGTAAACGAACGTACACAAATCCGCCGAATCGAGGAACGAATAGAAAAGCTGGGTCGTATAAGCGTACCGAACTTTTTCTGCGCCGAGTTCCGTCGTCGGCATCGGTTGCGTGAAACCGAGCGGCGCGAGTCGTTCTTTGTAAAAATCCGTCGCAATGTTGCCATCGTGCTCGGAGGATTCGTGGTCTGCGCCGAATGGGTTGACCGCATAAATCAAGCCGAGCGAGCGTTTGTGTTGTGGCATGTGCGCCGGCATTTCCGCACCCTTGACCGTGATGAGAAACTCGTGCCCCTTGCCAAGCAAGTCTGCCGCGCGGCGACTACCATTCGCCAACACATCGCCGATGCCCTCGCGGTGCGCAATCATTTCGATCAAGCGATTCATCGCAACTGCATCGCCGAAATGCGCCGGAAAGCCAATTTCTTTTTCGGTGACCACGCCGTGCTCGAAACATTCCATCAACCACGCAATCGTCGCACCGGTGCCAATCGTGTCAATGCCGTACTCGTTGCACAGCATGTTCGCGTACGCAATCGCATTCAGGTCGCCCACGCCGCAGTACGAACCCAGCGTCGCGAGGGTTTCGTACTCGGGACCGCCGTGCCGACCATCCACACGCTTGCCCATCCATTCCGTTTCGACGATGCGTTTGCATCGCACCGCGCACGCATAACACGAATCGTTTTCCTTGAGAATGGTTTCCGTCATCGTTTCGCCGGAAATCGGCTCGGCTTGCGCGAAATCGCCGGCGCTGAAATTGAACGTCGGCAGTGAGCCACTCGCCTGTTGCCACGTGACCGTGCCCGCCGTTCCATCGCGTTGCATTTCGACCATCGCCGAATTATTCGGAATATTTTCCGTGCCCCAGTGTGCAAGCTCGCTCAATTCTTTTGGATGCGCGACCGGTAATTTTTTCGATGTGCCGCGCACGACGACCGCTTTTAATTTTTTCGATCCCATCACCGCGCCCATGCCCGTGCGACCATTCGCACGATTCGCCATGTTGATGATCGAAGCAACCCGCACCAGGTTTTCGCCTCCAGGTCCGCATTGCGCAATTTCGATTTTTGGATCGCCCAACTCGGCTTTGAGAATATCGTCCACTTGCGAGGTGGTCTTGCCCCAAAGATGCGCGGCAGGACGTAACTCGGCGTGCCCATCCTTGATCCACAAATAACCCGGTTCCGGCGATTGTCCGCGCACGACGATGCCATCAAACCCGGCGAATTTCAAAAACAAAGAAAAAAATCCGCCGGCTTGCGTGTCG
>CAZPIR010000633.1:0-2306 GCA_964586085.1 uncultured Anaerolineaceae bacterium
AAAATACTTTGACCATTCCGCGAAGCATATCAACCTCATTTATGATTTATGATTTTGGATTTCTGGTTTCAAATCTAAAATCATAAATTCTAAATCATAAATTTTTTTATGCGCCTTTGTTCAAGTACTCGATGGCGCGATCCAACTGGGTATCCAAACCTTTTTGAATGGATTCGTTGGTGAGTGGCACAGCAATGTCCGGTTTCAGTCCCGTGCCTGCGATTTGATTTTTCTTGGGCGTGAGCCAGGTCGCGGTTGTAATGTGCAGAGCCGAACCATCGGAGAGTTTGCGAATCGTTTGCACCGAACCCTTGCCATAGGTCGGCTCGCCGATGAGAGGGGCGCGTTTGTAATCCTGGAGCGCGCCCGCGAGAATTTCCGCCGCGCTTGCCGTGCCACTGTTCACGAGCACTGCCACGCGCAAATCGGTGATGCCGCGCCGATTGCCGGCTTGGAAACTTTTCTCCGTGCCGTCGCGATATTTTTCGTACACGACCACGTCACTATTTTTCAAGAATTGACCGGAAATATCAAGCACCGGATCCGGGAACAAGCCGCCGGGATTGTTGCGCAAATCGAGCACCAAGCCGGTGATCTTTTGATTTTTGAGATTGTCGAGCGCTTTGGCAAACTCGTTCGCGGTCTCGGATGTTTCCATCGTGACCTTGATGTAACCGAATGTAGAGTTCGGCAACATTTTTGATTCGACGGTGGGCAAGGCGTACTTGGCGCGTTTGAGTTCGAGTTCGATTGGTTTCGATTCACCGATGCGCCGCACCTGAAGTTTGAGTGTGCTGTCAATCGGTCCGCGCAGTAACGCATTGGCTTCTTGCACCGTGACCTGGAACGCCACATCCTTGTCGCCGATCTTTAGCATAATATCGCCCGAACGCAACCCAGCCTTGTCTGCCGGCGAACCAGGGACGGGCGCGACAATCGTGAGCACGCCGCCCTTGATGTCCAGGTTTAAGCCGACATCACCGGTTTCGCCTTGCAAAGTTGATTGCTCGACGCGCGCCGGTTCCGGCTCGACGAGCACCGTGTGCGGGTCTTTGAGCGATTCGAGCATGCCACGAATCGCGCCGCGCGTGAGCGTCGGGCGATCGGGAATGTCGCCGTAAAATTGTCCCTGTGCCACGCCCCACGCTTCCCAGAACAATTTGAAATTGGCGGGAACATCGGTCGAGACGGGTTGGGTGCGCGCTTGAAAATAGTTCAGCCCAAAGCCGGCAAAAAAAGCCACAAACATCACCAAGCCCACTAACAAGAGTAAGACAAGTACTCGCAAAACGGTTCGCATATTTGATCTCACCTCACGATGATCGGAGCATCGAATTGTGCGGCGCATTGTACTCAAGAAAGAATGATTGGTCAATCACCCTTGCGCATTTACTCGTTGGAATCTGCTCTAGTTGTCTTCATCTTCACCGCGATAACCAAACGCTTCGCGGTGTGCGTCGCGCATTTTTTTCGACGACACCTTGGCGTAGATGCGCGTCGTCGCCGGCGAGGAATGTCCCAGCATGTCTTGCACAACCGCGAGGTCGCCGGTCGCTTCGAGCACACGCGTCGCAAAGGCGTGACGCAACGAATGCGGCGTCATCACAATCTCGATGCCTGCCGCGCGCGCGAGCGCATTGAAAACAAGCCGAACGGAATCGGTCGTCATTGGTAGAACATTTGTGCTGGCGCGTCGGTCGTGCCGCGCGAACAAGGGCAGTTCGTACAGCGCGCGACCTTTTGCGCCATCGGCACGCGCTTTTAAATAATTTTGAATCGCGTTCCACGCGGCGTCATCGAAAAAGACGATGCGTTGTTTGTCGCCTTTGCCGGTCACACGCGCCGAATGCGCGCGATAATCCAGGTCGTCGCGCTTGAGCGTGACGAGTTCGCCGACACGCATGCCGGACGAGCGTAGAGCTTCGAGCATCGCAATGTTGCGCAAGCGCGCGATTTCGAGGCGCGGCATCTTGTCGTCCTTGGGCACATCGCGTGCCGCGCGTAGGAGCGCAACAATCGCTTCTTCGGGCGGCAGTTTGGGCAAACGACGGCTGTAGCCACGCCGATATTTCTTGAACGCGTCATGCATGCGCTCGATGTCGGACGCGGGCAGTTCGACAATCTTTTCTCTCAAGAGATACGCATAAAACTGGGAAAGGGTTGCAAGGTACGTGCGCAGAGTGGCTTTGGCGAGATCGTGTTCCTCGTTGAGCCAGCGCGCGCATTCGAGCGCGTGCGTGACATTGAGACTCGATGCGGCATCGGTGGGGGAGTGCTTGGCGAACACGAGAAATTCTTTGAACCGT
>CAZPIR010000634.1:0-2305 GCA_964586085.1 uncultured Anaerolineaceae bacterium
AAATCGCAGTAGACACGGCCAAGACGAACCTGGAAAATGTTTCGCTCGTCGCGCCGATTGACGGCATCGTGTCAGCGGTAAATTTCAAAAAGGGCGACTTTGCCGCTGGCGAAAGCACCGCGGTCACCATCGTCAACCCGGATCGTTTGCAAATCAAAGTGTCCATCGCCGAAGTAGACATGCCCAAGATCAAGGTCGGTAATACGGCGCAAGTCGCGCTCGATGCGTTGACCGGCAAAACTTATGCCGCCAAGGCAATTTCGGTTAGTCCAGTCGGCTCGGTGACTTCCGGGGTGGTGAATTTTTCGGTGACATTTGAAGTGACCAATCCCGACAGTGCGATCAAACCTGGGATGACGGCGAACCTGACCATCATCGTTGACCAACGCGATAACGCCTTGCTCGTTCCACCGCGCGCGATCAGCACCAAGGGCACGCAAAAAGTGGTTTCGGTGCAACAGAACGGACAGACCACGCAAAAGGTCGTCACGGTTGGTTTGTCAAATGATTCGTTGGTTGAAATTACGAGTGGTTTGCAAGAAGGCGAAATCGTCATCGTCAACTCGTCCACCAAGACGACCACGACGAGTAGCGGCGGAATGGGTATCCCGGGCATCAGTGGCGCCGGTGGTCCACCGCCCAACTAATCAGCCAAATCGCACACACGAATTCTAGGAAGTGAAATATGTCAGCCGTAATTGAAATCAACGACGTAAAAAAAGTTTATCGCATGGGCGACATTGATGTGTTCGCACTCAACGGGGTGTCGTTCCAAATTCAAGAAGGCGAAATGGTCGCGATCACCGGACCATCCGGTTCCGGCAAATCCACCTTGATGAACATTATCGGTTGTCTCGATACTCCATCGAGCGGCGAGTACTGGCTCGATGGCACCGATGTCGCCAAAATGACCGACGACCAACAAGCCGGCGTGCGGAACAAAAAAATCGGTTTCGTGTTTCAGCAATTCAATCTCTTGCCACGCACACCCACGATTGACCAGGTCGAACTGCCGATGGTGTACGCTGGTGCGCCGGATCGCAAGCAACGCGCCCTCGCGGCATTACAAGCAGTCGGACTGGGCGAGCGCGTGCATCATCGCCCGAACGAATTATCCGGCGGTCAACAACAACGCGTCGCGATTGCGCGCGCGCTCGTCAATCATCCGAGCATCATTCTCGCGGACGAGCCGACCGGCAACCTGGATTCAAAATCGGGCACGGAAATTATGAACGTGTTCAAATCGTTGAATCGCGATCAGGGCTTGACCGTGATTCTCGTGACGCACGATCCTGCACTTGCCGACCAAGCCCCGCGCGCGATTCGCGTGCGCGATGGCGTGCTCGTGGAAAATTGATAGAAGGTGAAAAATGAATGTGCTTGAAAGTATGCGCATCGCTTTACGTAGTATCAGCGCAAATAAACTGCGTGCCAGTTTGACCATGCTCGGCATCATTATCGGTGTCATGTCCGTGATCGCGATGATGTCCATCGGGCGCGGCGCGCAAAGCGCGATCACCGATCAGATCACCAGCATCGGCACGAATCTGCTATACGTGCGACCTGGGTCAACGTCCAATAGTGGCGTGCGCGCCGCCGAAGGTTCGGCAACGACCTTGACCAAAGAAGACGCGGCGGCATTGGAAGAATTACCCTACATCGTCGGCGTGGCGCCCCAGGTCGAAAGTTTTGGGCAGTTGGTTTATCTCGGCAACAACTTGAATGGGCGCGTGCTCGGCGTGACGCCGGAATATCTCGACACGATGAACACGAAACTCGCGAGCGGCGAATTTATTTCGTCCGCGAACGTGACCGCCAACTCGGCAGTCGTCGTGCTCGGCGCGACAGCGGCGACGACCTTGTTCGACACCGCCGACCCGATTGGGCAAACGATTCGCGTGAACGGACAAAATTTTCGCGTGGTCGGTGTGATGGAAGCGAAAGGCGGCACGGGCTTTATGAACGCCGACTCGCAGGTGTACGTGCCACTCACGACGGCGATGACGCGCCTCGCGCGCGCCGGACAATTTCGCGGCGGCAATACCGTCTCGGTCATCAACATCAAGATCACCGACATGAAAATGCAAGACACGGTGGTGCAAGAAATCAGCGAAGTTCTGCGCGAACGACATCACATTCAATTCACGGACGATTTTAGCATCACGAGTCAGCAGGATGTGTTGAACACGGCGACCCAGGTCACGGGCACGTTGACGATTTTTCTCGGCGGCATTGCGGCGATCTCACTCGTCGTCGGCGGCATCGGCATCATGAACATCATGCTCGTCTCGGTCACCGAGCGCAC
>CAZPIR010000635.1:0-2299 GCA_964586085.1 uncultured Anaerolineaceae bacterium
TGCGTTGGTCCATCTTCGCCAACCCCGACACTGTCGTGCGTGAAAACGAAAACGACATGCAAGCCCATAATCGCAGAGAGGCGCATCGAGCCGCGCATGTAATCGCTGAATGTGAGGAACGTTGCCGTGAATGGAATGATGCCGCCGTGCAAAGCAAGCCCGTTCGCAATGGCGCCCATCGCGTGTTCGCGCACGCCGAAATGCAGATTGCGTCCGGCGTAACTGATGCCGCCACCGACCGCGCCTTGCGTATCGCCGTTCGCGAGTTCGGGCGGGAGAAAATCGCCGAGACCTTTCATCGCGGTGTTCGTGGACGGATTCAGGTCTGCCGAGCCGCCGATGAGCGTCGGAATATTTTTTGCAATTGCGTTCAACACTTGACCACCAGCCGAACGTGTGGCAACACCTTTGGCGTCTGCCGGGAAAACCGGGATTGCAGAATCCCAGCCCGCCGGCAATTCGCCGTTGAGCGCGCGGTGCAGTTCGGACGCGAGTTCCGGAAATTCTTTTTTGTACGCGTCGAATTTCGCGTTCCATTCGCTCTCGAATTTTTTGCCGGCGTCAATCGCTTGGCGGAAATGTTCGAGCGCTTCGCCGGGGACGACAAACGATTCGTCCGGATTCCAGCCCAGGTTGGTTTTGGTCGCTTTGACTTCATCGGGACCGAGCGGCGCGCCGTGAATTTCGAATGTGTTTTGTTTGTGCGGCGAACCAAAGCCGATGATGGTGCGAACCAGGATCAAGGTCGGTTTGCTCGTCTCGGCTTGCGCGGCTTGAATCGCGCTTGCAATCGCGGTAACATCGTTGCCATCGCTCACGCTGATCGTTTGCCAGCCATACGCCTCGAATCGTTTCGCGCGATCTTCGCTGAATGAGAGCGCGGCGGCGCCGGCAAGCGAGATGTGATTGTCGTCGTACAGACAAATCAGTTTGCCGAGTTTGAGATGACCGGCAAGTGACGCGGCTTCGGCAGTGATGCCTTCCATCATGTCGCCGTAGCCCAGGATCGCGTACGTGAAATGATTGACGATCTCGTGTCCGGGTTTGTTGTAACGCGCCGCTAAGAATTTTTCTGCAATCGCCATGCCGACGGCACTGCTGACACCTTGTCCGAGCGGTCCCGTCGTCATCTCGACGCCGGGCGCGACGCCGCGTTCGGGATGACCGGGCGTGATGCTTTCCCACTGGCGGAATTGTTTCAGGTCGTCGAGCGAGACGCCATAGCCGGTGAGATGCAAGAGCGAGTAGAGCAACATGGAGCCGTGTCCGCCGGAAAGGACAAAGCGGTCGCGGTTGAACCAGTTGGGATTGCTGGGACTGTGTTTGAGAAAACGTGTCCACAGCGTGTACGCCATTGGCGCGCCGCCCATCGGTAAGCCGGGGTGTCCGCTGTTCGCTTTTTGAATCGCGTCCACCGCGAGAAAACGCATCGTGTTAATGCATAGTTGGTCGAGAGTTTGGTTGTTCATTGGTTCCTCATCAATTAGGATTTTAAAATCATATCATTGGAAAAACGCGGAGAACTCTTCGTAAATTTGATCCGGCAATTCTTCCGCGAGATAATGCCCGCCGGGAAGCGCGTGCCCGCACACATCGTTGGCGACCTCGCGCCAATCATCAAGCGGCGCAAAACATTTTTCGATGACACCATGCTTGCCCCACAACACCAACATCGGGCAGACGATTTTGCGTCCAGCCGAAATGTCCGCGCGATCAAATTCCAGGTCAATGCTCGCGGACGCGCGATAATCTTCGCAACTGGCGTGAATTGTTTCCGGCGTAAAGCATCGCAGATACTCGTTCAATGCTTCGGGCGTGAACGGCGCGAGACCGGCACTGCCGCTCCCAATTTTCTTGAGCATGTAAAAGCGCGCGTTCTCGCCAATCAATTTTTCCGGCATCGGCTTGGGCTGAATCAAAAAGAACCAGTGATAGTACGCGCGCGCAAATTCCTGGGTCGTGCTCTCGTACATTTTTTTCGTCGGCGAAATATCGAGCGTGGCGAGTTTGAGCACGCGCTCCGGAAAATCTACCGCAAGCCGGTGCGCGACGCGACCGCCGCGATCATGCCCCGCGAGAAAAAATTGCTCGAAACCAAGTTGGCGCATCAACTCGACCTGGTCGCGTGCCATCACACGTTTGGAATAATTGCTGTGGTCGAGTGCGCCTTCGGGCTTGCCGCTGTCGCCGTACCCGCGCAAATCGGAAGCGACGACTGTATAATTTTGCGCGAGACGCGGCGCAACCTTGTGCCAGATTGTATGCGTTTGTGGATAACCATGCAACAACAATAGCGGTC
>CAZPIR010000636.1:0-308 GCA_964586085.1 uncultured Anaerolineaceae bacterium
ATCGTGTCCTCCTGATATCCCTCCTCCCAATCCTCCCCTTCAGGGAGAGGCAAGGGCGGGGTTTACGATTTCAAAAATTCGCTGTTAATCTGATGACTAGCTCTAGCGCACAAACGCTTCACCGCGAAAAATTTTCGCGTCTTGCAGGTGGATCATACTCCATCGAGTTAGCGGTGGCAAATTATCCAGGTCGAACCAAGCCAGTTCCGTCACTTCGTCGGGATGCGGCTGCAATTGCCCGCCCACAATCGCGCAATCAAAAATCGCAATGAACACTTTAACCAGGTCGCCGTTTGGGTACGCGCCGC
>CAZPIR010000636.1:318-956 GCA_964586085.1 uncultured Anaerolineaceae bacterium
ATCAATGCGCGCGGCTCGACATGCAAGCCGATTTCTTCGCACGTTTCGCGGCGCACCGTGTCGGCAAGCGATTCGTTCAACTCTTGCAAACCGCCGGGAATCGCCCACTCGCCATCCTCGCGGCGTTTCTGCAACAACACGCGCCCTTGCTCGTCGCGAATAATGGCGCCTGCGCCGGACAAGATGACGCGTTGCTTGCCCACGTGTGAACGAATCCACGTAACGTAATCGCGTGTGTCGTCACCATTGCGATGCGGCGCGATGCGATCCTGCTCGGTTTCAAAAAATGCCTTGCCGGAAAATTTTTCCGTGTCGCGTAAAACAACCTGCGCAAACGGTGTGAGCGGCAACCGCATCGCATTCGCCAGGTCGAACCAACCCAGGTCGAGCACTTCGCTTTCTTGCTTTTTTAATTCGCCCCCGGTAATCACACACTCGAAACATGGCACGACGATTTGCGAGACATCGCCGTTCGGGTACGTCACATCGAGATGCGGCGACGTGTACAGTCCAATCAAATGTTTGACCGCAACCTCGACGCCCATCTCTTCGCGCACTTCGCGGCGATTCGTTTCGATTGCATTCTCGCCCAGTTCGCTTCCACCGCCGGGCAGAGACCACAAACGATTGTCGCGGCG
>CAZPIR010000636.1:981-2296 GCA_964586085.1 uncultured Anaerolineaceae bacterium
CACGCCCCTGCTCATCGCGAATCACGGCGGCGGTGCCGGTCAAGATCAATTTGTGATTGCCAACGTGCTGACGCAACCATTGAACGTAATTTGCCACTCGACTCCAAATAAAAAAATCCTTGTCCGACAAGGGACGAAGGATTCTCCGCGGTACCACCCTGATTAGGTCGTTGGGTGGTTGGGTGGTTGGGTGATTGGCAAACGCCGAACCACCTAACAATCCAACAACCTAACAACCTCACTCTTCGCTTAACGCGCGTGACACGGCGACAACTATGCGTGCGTTCATCGTCGCGGCTCCCGGGCGAGTTCGGTCTTGCGGCGTTCTCCTTAATCACCTGTGCCGGGCTTGCACCTGGTTTTTCCGGCTCGCTGAGGAGATGACCTACTACTCCCGCTCACTGCCTTTGTCGTTTCAAGTTAAAGAGTTTCAGGTTTCAAGTTGAAACGTTAAACCTGGAACCTGAAACCCTCGTTGTGGAGCTGATGGGATTCGAACCCACTGCCTCTTCAATGCCATTGAAGCGCTCTCCCAATTGAGCTACAGCCCCGGAAACAGTAGTCAGTAATCAGATTTCAGTATTCAGACTCCATTCTGACTACTGAATACTGATTACTGACTACTAAACAGTGGAGACGATGGGACTCGAACCCACTACCTCTTCAGTGCGATTGAAGCGCTCTCCCAGCTGAGCTACGTCCCCGTTCAACGAGGGGCAGTATATTCAATTGCCTGTGGATTGTCAAATCGAATTGCGCGATTATTTGCGTTTGCGCGGCTCAGTGTCCGGCGCAATCCGCGCCGAGCCATCGCGACCGGGACGCAAACGCAATGGCTTGCCACGCATGAGCGCCATCACACCCATCTGCATAAAGCCGATGCCGAAAAACGACCAGCATCCGCCGAACACCCAGGCACCCACACCGCCCTCGCGATTCCACCCCATCCAGCCGATGAACACACCGAGCACCGTGACGAACGCACCCAACCCAATCGCCGTGAATGTGCCGGAGCCGACACGCTGGGTCAACGCGGAGGGCGTCAACCAGGCGAGAATGCCGGCACCAAAAAACAGCGCGACGAGACCATAGAACAACCAGGGATTGGCATCTTTGAGAAAAAACGCGCTCATGAACAATGCGCCTCCCGCAAACATTCCACCGAGAATCATCGCGCCCAACTCGGTCGTTTCGCCGGCGAGCAAATGGCGAATGCTCGCGCCGATGTACACGCCGCCAACAATTTCAAAAATGCCAAAGAACAGAAACATGACACTTTGTGCCGAGAGGTCTAGTCCTTCCATTTACGTGTCGC
>CAZPIR010000637.1:0-2294 GCA_964586085.1 uncultured Anaerolineaceae bacterium
CCACCGCCGTCAAACTGCTCGGCAATCGCGGCGACATCAATCGCGGCAACCTTGGAACGCGCAACAAGTTGAATGTGATCTTGCATCTCGACCAGCACGAACAACGCGGCTGGATCGTACAACTCGCGGAGTTGATGCGCGAGCGTGGAAATTTCTTCGACGTATTCATCTGCGCGCGCAAGTGCCAACGCCACCGCATGTCCGGCAATTTGACGTGTTTCGATGTGATCGATCAATTGTTGATACAGTTTGCGTTGCGCTTCGCTGAGCGGGTGGCGCAAAAAATCGTTGACGATGTTCAGGTCCGCGCCCTGTTCGAGCAGGAAGGCGGCGGCACGCGCATCGCGCGCGGTCGTCGTCGTGTAACAGAGCGAGCCGGTGTCTTCGTAAATACCGAGCAAGAACAAGGACGCTTCAATCGGCGTGAGCGCCATTTCTTTTTCGTGAATCTGTTCGACGAACAAGGTTGTCGTCGCGCCGGCTAGACCGCCGGCAAACGTCATGCTCGGCGTCAGTTCACGGGTGAGGGGATGATGATCTACAAAGTGGATCTGCGTGTCGCGATACAAACCGCGCGCCGAGGGCGTGCCTTGCGTGTCCACGACCATCACCTCGCGCCAATGTTGGCGCGTCAAATCTTCGGGGCGCGTGAATTGCAACGTCTCACCGTACAGCGCGCAAAAATCGCGCACGTTCGCGTTGAGGCGACGCGGCAAAACGGCGAGCGCATCGGGATACAATTTGCGCGCGCCAAGTAAAGACGCCAAAGCGTCGAGGTCGGCATTTTCGTGGGTGAGGATCGCGTCCATCGGGGCGAATTATAGCACAGTTTGACGACACGCCAAGAGGGCAAAATAAATTACTTGCAGGCGTTTACGGGGCTGGGATTTTCGACCAAACGCACATCGTCCACCCAAACCGTGCCGTAGGTTTGCCACAGCGCGACTTTGACCATCACACGTTGCGTCGTCGGAAGCATCGTGGTGCTGTAGCGGAACGGTTGCCAACCGCGCGTTTCGTCCATCAGCGCAAGGTCGGTTGTGACGCGATGTTCCCAGTTACCATCATCTTGATACAACGCGACCGAAGCATAGTGCGTGCCGTAGACGTTCAAGGTCTTCCACCAGCCCGACAGTTCATAGCGCGTATTGGGCATCACTTGCAGGGGAATCGAAACGAGCATCACCGTTGCATCACGTTCGCCGGGAATGCTCAAGCGTAACGACCCTTCTGGCGTCAGTGCCGTCGTATAATCTTTTTCGGGACGACTGTTGCCGGAAATTTCAATCTGATTCATCAAGTCATCTGCCGTGACCATAATCCCTTCGCCACGCGCATAAATTTGATTGAACCGCCCCACCACATCGCGATAAAAAGTCGTTTCACGATCCAGCGCCATCGTGTACATCACGCGCGCTTCGCACACGCGCCCGGCATTGAACAAACGCTCTGAAGCAAGAAAGCGCGTGTTCGCTTTGGCGGTGAGCACCTGTGAGTACGGCGCAACAATCCAGATGATGAATGCGCCCAGTTCGAACACGAGCACGAGCGCCACAACCGTCGCGCTGAACCGCCATGGCACATCCACACGCACCTGCTCACGCGCCCACTGTGCATAAATGACCACGCCAAACAGCAACAGACTAAGCACCCAGACCCAAGTTGCGGGATTGAGACTGGGTAGGAAACCGGTCGACGGGAAATTGACAAACAAGGAATCTAGCACGCCGTAACGGAGCAAATCGATTTGCCCAAGCAAGGTGATACCTTTGCCGGTCACATCGAGATAATCGCGTTCGTTGCCCATCGCGCCTAGAATACCAATGCCCACACCCACGCCAAACAAAATCAGAATCGCGCATTGCCAGACACGCGATTTGGCGACGTGGGGCGATTCGAGCAAGAAACCGAGCGAGAGAATCAAGAGCGGGGTCAGTTGGACGAGATAGCGCGGTCCCCACCAAGTGCCGCCATCCCAATCGGGACGCGTGATCACGGCGAGAAACCCAACCACTAACAACGCAAGCACCAACAAGGTCTGCGGTTGATTGCGTCGCCACCATAAGGGCAAGCTCCAAAAACATAACACGATCAAGGGATTGTACAGGAAAAAACTTTTTTCCGGCGAAAAGAGCAAACCCAGGGTTGCCACGTGCGGTTGGCTTTGCACAATCAAGAATAAAATCCACTCGAATGGATTGACTTTGGTGCTATACCCGACCAGCACGTTGCCAAAACGAACCAGGGAATACATCGCTTGCGCAAACGCAAACACCAAGATGGGCGACAAGAAA
>CAZPIR010000638.1:0-2275 GCA_964586085.1 uncultured Anaerolineaceae bacterium
GGATTTCCGCGAAGACCGGATCAACGTGGCATACTATTATGGACAACTCTACAAATTTCCCGGCGGCGGACCCGGGCTTGCCAAACGTACCGTCGAGTACAACCTGGGTCGGCGCGTGCATTTTTATGTACTGATTGATTTCGATGGTTTTCGCCGCGCGATTGACACGCTCGGCGGCATTGACATTGATGTGCCCAAGACGATTGATGACCCGCAGTATCCCGACGAAAATTATGGTTACAGTCCGTTGTTGATTCCGGCGGGACGCCAACACATGAACGGCGAACTCGCGCTCAAGTACGCGCGCACGCGCCACGTGGATGGCGATTACGGACGCATTCGCCGGCAAATTCAAGTGATGCTCGCCGTGCGCGAAAAAGCCATGCGTCTTGATATGGTCTCCAAACTACCCACGTTACTGCAATCCATGGGTTCGATTGTCAAGACGGATATGACCGCGCAGGATATTCTCGCGCTGGCGCCGATTGCGGCGAAGGTCAAACCGGAAAACATCAAAACCGGTTCGATTGACCAATCCATGACCGTGCAATTTCGCGCGAGCACCGGCGCGGATGTGTTGTGGGGCGACCGCATCAAAATCGGCAAGCTGGTAGACCAGGTCATTCCGCAACCCGTGTCCGACCAAGTCAAACGCGTGCAACAAGAGAATGCGCGTGTGATCGTGCTCAATGGAACCAAGAGCGCGCAACTCGCCGAGTCCACCGCCAAGTTTTTGCAATCACAAGGATTGCAGGTTGTCAGTTTCGGCAATGCCGACCGGACGGATTATCCCAAGACAGTGCTCGTGGATTTTAGCGGCGCGAAAGAGGCGACGATGGGTATGCTTACGCAAATGATGCGTGTGGATCCGGAAAATATCCGGCGCACGCCCGGCACCAAAGGTGATGCCGACATTCGGATCATTCTTGGCGCGGATTGGTTGTCGAACGGTGGGCAATAAGCAGGGGGCAAGCATGACAAGTTTGAAAGCGAGTCGTCCGTTCATTGAAGGGTACGGCGTGCCGGAAACGGAAGTGGGTATGTTACCCTGGAGCCACGTGCAAGAACGAATGACGCGCGCGCTCAATTATTGGGTCTGCACGGCAAGCGCGAGCGGTCAACCGCACGCGACGCCGGTGTGGGGCGTGTGGGTGGACGACACGTTTTATTTCGATGGCAGTCCCAAGACACGACGCGGACGCGACCTTGCAATCAATGCCCAGGTTTCGGTGCATCTCGAAGACGGGATGAACGTGGTAATCCTCGAAGGCGATGCGCGCGCGATGGGCAAGCCGGACGCATCGCTCGCGGCGCGCGTGGCGAGTGGCTATCGCGAAAAATATGCGGACAAGGGTTATGCGCCGGAGCCGAGCCAGTGGGATAATGGCGGGTTGTACGAGATGAAACCGCGCCTCGCGTTTGCGTGGACGAAATTTCCGGATGATATGACGCGATGGCGTGTGGACGGATGACCGAGGACAAGAGACCAAGAACGAAAGAAAAAATCTGCGTGTGATTTTGTCGCACGCAGATTTTTGTTTCAAGGTGTTGGGAAAACCGAAAGATCATCCCAGCCGTACCCAATCTCACGCAAATCCTTGCCGCCGATGTTTACCCATTTTTCGCGCACAGGTTTGCCGCCGAGTGCCGCGTAAAAATTCGTCGCCGGGTTTTCGGCGAGCACCCAGATGAGCATGTTGTTGAATCCGTCGTGACGCAATCGCGCAACAACGGTCTCAACTAATCGTCGTCCCAGTCCTTGCCGCTGGTACGCTTTCAAAATGTAAATGCCGCCCAGTTCGCCTTGGTACACCGGATCGTTTTCGCGTTCGGGCATGCCGCCGGCAAACGCGACGATTTCACCGGTTTCGGTTTCCGCGACGAAGGTGAAGGCGTTGCCGGGATTACTCAGGTTGTTGCGCCAGCGTTCCGCGCGATTGGCATATGACATGTTTGCCAAGTGTTCATCGGGAATGATGCCAACGTACGACGTGCGCCACGTGTCCACGTGCACCCGCGCGATACCCTCGGCGTCTTCAAAACGCGTTGGGCGGATGTGAATCGAATTCATTTTGGCTACCTTGTTTCAATTTACCGCAAAGAACGCAAAGCGCGCGAAGATTTTTTATCTTTTACTTTGCGTTCTTGGCAACCTTGGCATTCAAGTTATTTTCGAGTAGTAAAAAACTTGCCGAGTCATTGCAACTCGGCAAGTCTGACTACTGGCTACTGACCTCTGACTACTGTGTTACTTGTCTTGCAGTGCCGCGACACC
>CAZPIR010000639.1:0-243 GCA_964586085.1 uncultured Anaerolineaceae bacterium
AATCAAGTGCCACAACATTACGCGACGTGCGCGGGGTTTGCGCTCCCCTCGATTCGTGAAGGCATGGGCGTCGTGTTCGCTGAAGCGTTGTTGTGCGGTGCGCCGGTCATTGCGGCAAATTCCGGCGGCGTCACCGACATTGTGCGCGACAATGAAACCGGTTTGCTCGTGCCCGAACGTGATGCGCACGCGTTGGCGAATGCCATCGCTAAATTATTGAATGACCGCGTACTGGCGCAACGC
>CAZPIR010000639.1:294-2227 GCA_964586085.1 uncultured Anaerolineaceae bacterium
AATCCAAAACCTAAAATCCCCTGGCGTCGCGTCGCCGGCATTGTTCTCGCGCTGGCTGTGCTCTTTTTCCTGGGACGTATCCTCGTCCAAACCTGGGGCGAGGTTGCCGCGTCCGGTTTTGAATTCAAATTTGATTTGCCGCGCCTCGTGATTTCGCTGGTCTTGCTCGTCGTCGCCCGCGCGTTCGCCGTCGAAGCGTGGCGGCGCATTTTGATTTCGCTCGGCAGTCGTTTCTCGTTTGCATTTGGCGTGCGCGTGTGGTTTCTCTCGAATCTCACCCGGTACATTCCGGGCAATGTGTGGCAGGTGGCGACGATGATGGTGATGGTGCAGGACAAGGGTGTGAGCAAAACAAATGCTTTGCTCAGCCAGGTTTTGTACACCGCGCTCGCGCTGGCCATTGCGGGATTGTTCGGCGTGATGTTTTTTGTGATTCGCCCGGAACTGTTGCACGGTATCCTTGATCCCGGCATCGCTAATTTTGCGCCGATGATTGCGGTGATTTTGTTTGGGCTGGTGATGATTGTGTTCGCTCTGCCGCCCATCAATCGCTTGCTCACTTGTCTCACCGCGCGCATCATGCGCCGTGAGATTGATGCGCCCACGCCCACGTTTGCGCGCGGACTCGTCCCGCCGGTTTTTTCCTTGTTGATGTGGTTGAC
Source organism: uncultured Anaerolineaceae bacterium (assembly GCA_964586085.1). Lineage (GTDB taxonomy): Bacteria > Chloroflexota > Anaerolineae > UBA4142 > UBA4142 > JACRBM01. Next base: position 957 of record CAZPIR010000639.1, read on the forward strand.
GAATGGCATCGCGTTTTATCTGTTCATTGATTCGATCACACCTGTTTCGCCGAACGATGTGCTTGCGTACATTTCGATGAATGCCGGCGCGTATTGGATCGGTTACGTTTCATTTCTCACGCCGAGTGGTTTGGGTTTTCGTGAGGGAGCGCTTGCATGGATGCTCGGTCAATTTTTTCCTGCGCCGGTTGCAGTGGTGTTTGCGTTGGTCACGCGTCTGTGGACGACGCTCGGCGAATTGCTGGGCGCGTCCCTGATCTGGATTGGCGCGGCATTGCAGAGATCGCATGACTGATCGCACAGTTGCCGTGTGGCTCGGCTTGCTCTTGTTCGGCATTTATTTGCTGTCATTCAGCGGACAAATTTATTCGCAGGACAGCATGTCCATGTTTGCGGTGACCGAAAGTTTCGTCAAGCGCGGTGAATTCAACACCGATCAACTGTGGACGTTGTTCAAGGCGCGCGATGAAATCGCGCACGATGGCGAATCGTACGCCAAGTATGGGTACGGCATGTCGCTCTTTGCCGCGCCGTTGTACGTGCTCGCGTTTGCGCTCGACCTGGGTCTTGTGCAAACAACCTTGCTCACGAGTAGTATCGTGATCGCCTTGTCCGGCGTGTTTGTCTTTTTGTCTGCGCAACGCTTGAAATTTTCGCGCGGCGTTAGTCTCATCACCGCGCTCTTGTTCGGACTCGCCACGCCGGCTTGGGTATACGCCAAACAATTCTGGAGCGAGCCATACGCGCTCTTTACGCTCCTCGCCGCGTTCTATTTTCTCCAATGTTATCGCGATGAAAAACACGCGCGCGATGCGTTTATCGCCGGGGCGATGCTAGGCTTGGCTGTTGCGACGCGTGTGACAAATGCCGCGCTCGTGCCGATGTTTGCGTGGTACGCGTTCGGTGATCGTTGGCGCGCGTGGCGCGGTTTGTCCGCGTTTGCAATTTCACTCGGCGTGATCGCGCTCACGATTGCGTGGTACGATTGGGTGCGGTACGGTAGTCCGCTCGCGACCGGCTATCGCGCCGACGAAACCTTCAACACGCCGTTTTTGCTCGGCGCGTATGGTTTGCTTTTCAGTCCAGGTCGCGGACTCTTCGTTTACATTCCATTCCTCGCCGTGCTCGCTTACACGCTACCTGTTTTTTTTCGCCACGCCAAACGCGAAACGATTTTGATTCTTTTCACTTTTGGCTTTTATCTTTTAACTTTTTCGCTGTGGTATTATTGGTGGGGCGGCACGAATTGGAGTGCGCGTTTTCTCGTGCCG
>CAZPIR010000640.1:0-2219 GCA_964586085.1 uncultured Anaerolineaceae bacterium
GACTGAAATGCGCGAGGTACACACTAAAGGCTTCGTCGTACCACAAGCTTTGGAAATCTAAACGGAAAACGCGCAAGGCAAAAGCAATGAGGACAAGCAATGGGAGCGCGGTCAAACCTAGTCGGCGCAAAGTTCAACTCCGAGACAAGATGGCTCGCATCTTAGCACAGGACGCAATCAGGGGCAAATGAGTTTATTTGACGACGCGATATTTTTTTCCGTCACGCACAAGCTCGCCGAGCAAAACCCAGCGACCGTCCGGCGCAATCGGCAAATCGGTTTGCGGTGCAAGCACAAATTCCGGATTATCCCAACTCGCGCCAAAGAAAACGCCCACGCCGATTTTCGCGCGCGCACCAATATCTATCGGCGTTGTGTCGGCGATGGCGGCTTCGTCCGCACGCCATTGCAAAGTCGGATACCAAAAGTGAATCAGCAATGGCGGCAGTTGCGCATCGGCGCGCGGATTGCCATCGGCGTCCGGGAAAAAGGGAAAGAGCGCAAAGTTGTTGTCGAGTCCGGGCAAACGCGTCCAGTACGTTCGCAGATAAACACGTTGCCAATCGTCCTGCAAAACATCGAAACCGAGCAAGCGCACCTTGTTTTCAAAATCTAGCGTGACGACATTTTGCGGGAGCGCGCAGTTGCACTCACGCAGGAACAGGTAAAATCCTTCGGGCAATTGTTTTTGCGCGACACCACGTTGCAATAAAATGTACCCATCAAGCGCGTCACGAATGCCAAAACCTTGATCGAGCGCGCGTTGATAATTTTCGCGATAGTCAATCGGGTTCGTAATGTTCGCCTGCGACACATCGAGCAAAATGTACTCGGCGTCGAGAATGGTGGGAAAGCGGTACAGTTTTTCGCGATGGCTCAAATGCGGAAACAACGACGAGGTCGTGGACACACGCACATCGGGCGGGATTTGTTTGAGGAAACGCGACAAGGTACGCTGATGTTCCGTGACCTCGTGCCACACGAATGCGCCGCCAATCGGTGTGTAACCAGCCACGAGATGATAACCGAACGCGATCAACAATCCAAAAACAAATAGGACGCGGACAAACGCAGATGGACGCAGAAAAATTTGTCCGCGTTTGTCCGCGTTCATCCGCGTCCAATTCCAATTACGCAATCTCGCCACACCACCAATCGCAGCGAGCACAAAGTACGGCGCGACCGGCGCGGAATAGTGATACGCGCCCGAGTACTGCGCGTCGTAACTGCTCAACAAATTTAAGATGAGCGAGGGCGCACCAACAAGCAGAGTGATTGGATCAAACAGTGCGATAAAACCGGATGATGCAAGTAATTTCACTACGTATTCGATTTTTGCCGGGATGAATAAACCCAGGATCATATCGAGCGGTGTTTTGGGATAACGTCCGATGTACACCGATTCATTGCGCGGGCTAAAATGCGGAATGATGATAAAGAGTGTGACGGCAAACCAGACGAGTGAAAGAGCGGCGATGAAAACAGGAAACCGGTTGATTCGTTTCAGGTTCCAGGTTTCGGGTTTGAATAATTTGAAACCTGGAACTTGGAACACATCGCGCAACGCAAAAAACGTCGCGAGCGTAAACACCATCAACGCTATATCTTCTTTCACGCCAAGCGCGATGAGCGCGAACAACGCGAAGCGTTTCCACGCACGTCCCTCGCCATAGTTGTACGCGAACATCAATGGCGCGAACGTGACCGCGTGAAACTCGGTGAGGTTCGCGGCTTGAATCGCCGGGAACAGCAAATACATCGCCGCGAACGTGACGCCCGCCCAATCGCTTTGCAGTCGCCGCCGCGCGATCCAGAAAATCGGCAGGGCGGCAAGCGCAAGCACGATGGATTGCACAACGAACAACGTTTCGATGCCATCGTGGATCAGGAACGCGAACGGGATGACGAGAAAAATCGGTTCGACGTGATCGGTGAGACGCGGCAAGTTTTGTCCACTTGGTCGCGTGTCCTGCAAAATATTTCCGTGCAGAGTATTCCACAATGCCTGATCCATCTGCCCCATATCAGACGCGTGCGTGCGAAACGTGTTGTGCAGTTGAATCGAGTACGCGGAAAAGTACACGCTGTACGCGATCATCAGCGCGAGGACAATGACAAGACCGAACGATGGTTTGACAAACTGTTTCATTCTTTGCGATTTTCGATTAAAGATTTATAATGCAAGGCGATGCCAGAATTTTATCGCGCGCTCAAACGAC
>CAZPIR010000641.1:0-2216 GCA_964586085.1 uncultured Anaerolineaceae bacterium
TCCAAATGCCCGCCCGGCGTTGACCACGTACCTGTGCCGTGCGGTCCTTTGCGTTGCATCAACAAAACTTGATTGTTTTTTACGATGATGAGTGCGACGCCGACACGCGGATCGTTTGACATGCGCTTCCTCAGTACTGTTTTTTCACGAACGGTAAAAATGAACTCGAAATCGTCGTGCCGGTTTTCATTCGCAACAAGGTGATTGAGTACGGCGCGAATGTGTAGGTGATTGGATTGCCGGTGCTCGCGAGCGATGATGATGGCGCGTTCGACAAATCGTTTGCCGGGTTGGCGACGCCGTTGAACGTGACCGCTTGATCGCTCAACGCATTGGCGCGCACCACATCCACCGTGCCGCTCACGATGGACGACACACCGGCAAGGTGAATCGTCGCCGTAATCGGCGACCCAGTTTTGTTAATCGCGATCAGCGAGTACGTCGTCGCGTCTACGCGCCCGGCGTATACCGAGAGCGTAGACGTTGCGGCGAGTGTGGAGGTGACCGGTACCATTTGCGCGCCGAAACGCGACCACAACGGGAACACGTAATACTGCGGCGTGCGCGCGTACGTGTCCGCGTTCATCAAACCATAATCTGTGCCGTTCGCCGGTGAGCCATTCATCAAATCCCACTGATTTGCCGCCGCAAAACCGTTTTGCGCGATTTGTCCAATCGTGTCCGCGATGAACAGCGCATTGACCGCGCGCGTCATCAACTGACCATTATCCACATCCTGCACCGCGAACAAATTATACTCGTCCACAAAAATCGGCGCTTGGCGACCGGCGGCATTTGCGTTGAACGCATTCTGCAAATTTGTTTTGATCGTGCGCCATCTGCCATGCGGCTCGGCGAGCACGGCGCTGTAATCATTGAGCGTGCTCGAGTACGCGTATTCGTGGACGACATAGAAATCGAGCGAGGTGCCGGCGGCGGCGATGACCTTGTTGCCCCAGCCCGACATGTCGTTCGCGTCGGGCATGCCGACCGCGCCGACCTGGATCGTCGAATCAATCGCGCGCATCGCATTGCGAAATTCGAGATAGCCCTCGTGCCGACTCGCGCCCGTGCCTTTGCCGTTTACGTACTCGGTGCCATCACACGTCCAGGCATCTTCCCAGCCCCAGTCCCAGCACAAATTTCCGCCGAGCGATTTTTTCGTGCCGTACACTTCGTTGCCGATTTCCCACAGCTTGATACCGAGCGGTTCAGGGTTGCCGTTGTTCGTGCGGAGTTGCGCCCAGTGTCCGGCGGTGAACCAATCCGCGCCGCGAATGTCCACGCCGATGGGTGTTGTGTCGGTGATGTACGAATTGAAAAACGCAACTGCCGCCGCCGCTTTTTTCGATGTGTCGTTGACGTTGATCGTGTAGAGCGGCGTCTTGCCGGTCGCGCGCACAAAGTTGATAAAGTCCGTCGGGCGCGATGCCCAGGTGCAAGGATCAACACCATTCTCGCAGTTCAGCCAATCGTACGAATCGCTCCAACTGCCGCCGGGAATTCTCAGCACACTCACGCCGGACGAAATTGTGCGCGCACGAATGTCGGCGTTGTTGAAACGATTCGGACCTAACCACGCCGGTACATTCGAACCCAGGACACGCGCATCGAAAACCTGGGTGGCCGCGTTCGCATCCACGCGAATCGTCGCGGTGAGCGCGGGCGGCGGCGGTGCGGCGATGAGTTTGATTTCATCGAGATAAAAGGTCGGTTGCGATCCGGCGGTGGCGCTTTGGAACGCGATGTTTTGAAATGCCGACAAGCTAAACGCGCTCAACGGAATCGTGACGACGCGCCACTGGTTGGCGACCGGTCCGCCGGACAGATACGCATTCAAACTCACCGAACCCGATGGATAGGTTGTGCCGCCTCCGACCTTGATGTTGATTTGTTGTCCGCCACTTGCGCCGCCGTGAATCGCAAATTGAATCGCGTTGTACGCCGAGGTGTTCACACTGTTTGTGGGATGGACAAACCAAACGCCATCATAATTCGATGCGAACGACACGCTGATCGAACGCAATCCGGTCGAAACGGGATTCGTGTTCGTGATCGAATGCGGCGCCCAACTCCAATCCTGGAACCCATTTTGCAGAGCATCGTCGTACACGATAAAATCGCTCGCCGCGTGTGTGGGCATGAAAACGAGAGTAAGCGCGATGAGGTTGAGTAGGAACGCAATCAAGAATATTTTTTGTTTCATTCAAACCCTA
>CAZPIR010000642.1:0-2213 GCA_964586085.1 uncultured Anaerolineaceae bacterium
GCCAGCGCATTTTCGATGCCAACGCCGGCGGCAACGTCGCGGCTCGTCAACATTTTATTTTTCTTTTTAAAGAATTCGAGCACCTTGTTCAGCAATTCCTCATTTACTTCATCAGCCATCGCATCCTCCGATGACCGAGGACGGCGGACGGACGACGAAAGCATTTGCCTCCGTCCTCCGTCTTTCGTCCTCCGTCGGATTTACCACTTGAACGCCGCGGTCGTGCGGAACGTTTCGGGCGCCATGGTATAGTCGTCAATCATTTGTTCAGTGAACGGCAAGCCGGTGATTTCAAAGAATCGTTCCCAGCCGATACGTTCGATCCACTCGCCCATGCGCTCGTGCTTGCGCGCATTCTTTGCCCACACCTCGACGAGCATCTTGACGACCTCGACGGTCTCGGGCCAGCGGGGCGGATTGTTTGGCAAGAACGGCACGACGAGGCGCGAGAAGGTTGGACCACCGCGCGTGTTCGACACCTTGCCGCCAACCCAGATCGAAATGCCATCACCCTTGGCGTCTGCGACCGTCATGCCCGGGCACATGGTGTAGCAGTTGCCGCAGTACATACAGCGGTCGGGATTCACGGTGAGACTCTTGTTCGCCGGGTCGGGGCGAATTGCGCCAGTCGGACACGCCGCGATGACGTTGGGCAATTCGCATTTCGTGCGCACGATGTCGTGATTGATCTTGGGAATCATACGATGCATACCCAGGATCGCAATGTCGGAGCAGTGCACCGCGCCGCACATGTTTAGACAACATGCGAGCGAGATGCGGCAATAGCCCGGCAAATCCATCGAGCCAAAGTATTCGTACAGTTCGTCCATCACGGCTTTGACGACGGCAGAGGCATCTGTCGCCGGAGTGTGGCAGTGAATCCAACCTTGCGTGTGAACAATGTTCGTGATCGAATGGCCGGTGCCGCCAACGGGCCACCCTTTCGCTTTCAACTCGGCGAGGAGTGGCGCGACCTTGGCTTGGTCGGCGCAGAGAAATTCGAGATTGTGGCGACTGGTGAAACGCAGATAACCGTCGCAATATTTTTCAGCGAGGTCGCACATTTCGCGCACCTTGTCGGTGCTGAGCAAGCGTTCCGAGCCGACGCGAATCGTGTACAACGCATCGCCGGATTCCGCGACGTGTTTCAACACACCGGGTTGCGGGCGTTCGTGATATTTCCATTGCCCGTAATTTTTGGCAATGATCGGCGGAAGCATCTGCTTGTAATCGGGCGGTCCAAAATCAGTTCGCGTTGCCATTAGTTCACCCCCTCGCGCCAGAAATAGTACGGATTCGCGCGTGGTCGTTTGATCATTTGCGGCATGGGTTTTTGTCCAATCGCTTTCAAGAACTTGCCCATCCCTTGACGATTGATCAATTCGCCGAGCCGTTCGCGCATCTTGCCGTTTTCATCCCACCACTCAAAAATCTTGTCAATCAATTCGGTGAGGTTTTCGTACGGGGGTTCGAGTTTGATGAACGGCACGACCACCCAGCCCAACATCGCGCCGTGCACGATGGGCGCTTTGCCACCGACGAGCATGCTCGCGCCACGCTCGACGCTGGGGCGCAGGGCTTTGGGCATCACGTTGATACAGTGCATACAACGATTGCATTCCTTGTCGTTAATGTCCAACGTGTTACCATCCCACGCCATGCACTTGGTGGGACACATGTCCACCACTTCGGTTTGAATGTTCATGCCGTTCGCCGCGCACGCGCGCGCTTCGGCTTGGTCAATCCGAATGTTGCCTTTCCACGTGCCGATAATCGCCATATCCGAGCGCGCAATGGCGGCGACGCAATCGTTCGGGCACGCGCTGATTTTGATCTTGAATTTGTACGGGAACATCGGGCGATGCAGTTGATCTTGATACTTGTGTGTGATCGTATCCACCACATTGAGCGAATCGAAACACGCCCACTCGCACCGCGCGGGACCCACGCAACAACTGGGCGTGCGCATCGAAGAACCCGAGCCACCCAGGTCAAAGCCAATCTCTGCGAGATCGTCGAACGTCGGTTGCAGTTGATCGGTCGTCGTGCCGAGCAGGATAATGTCACCGGTCGCGCCGTGAAAATTCGTGAGACCCGAACCGTGCTTGTCCCACACATCGCAGAGCGCGCGCAGGGACTTTGTGTTGTAGAACCAACCTGCCGGTTGATTCACGCGCATGGTGTGAAAATGTTCGACGCCGGGAAAACGATCG
>CAZPIR010000643.1:0-2213 GCA_964586085.1 uncultured Anaerolineaceae bacterium
TGTCGTACAAGGAATTGGCAAACACGCTCGATGTGTCGGTCAATTCGATTGGCACGTTGCTCGCGCGCGCCGAACGCGAGTTTGAAAAACGGTACCGGGAAAAGGAGCAGAACGATGCATCTCAATGACGGAGAATTGCGCGCCGCGCTCGACAACGAAGCCGAGCCGCGAGTGAATAACCATCTGGCGACCTGTGCAACGTGTCGCGCGCGCGCGGACGAATTGCATCAAGTCGCGCATCAAGTCGCATCGCGTTTCGATGCGTTGTCGCCGCGCGAGGTGCGCGAGCCGAGTGCGGCGCTCGCGTTCGCGCGTTTTCAAATCAAACACGATTCAGAACAAAAGGAGAATCGAATGAGTAAATTATTTGCGCCACGTTTCCGCGTGGCGTGGGCAATGGCGATTGTCGTCGCGTTGCTGGCGGTGTCGTTGACCTTGCCGCCGGTGCAAACCTGGGCGGAAGGAATGCTTGCCCAGTTTCGCGTCAAGAATATCGTCGTCTTGCCGGTGGACACAACCGGCTTGACGCAGTTGAGCGGCAACTCGGCGATTGCAAACGAGATGACCAAGATGATTGCCGACTCGTCCACCGTGACGAAAAAGCCCGCCGACCCGCGCGCGGTGGCGAATGTTGCCGAAGCGAACAAGCAAGCCGGGTTTGCGGTGCGCTTGCCCACGAGTCGCAACGATGCGCCGCAGTTGACGGTGTACGATGGCACCGCGTTCGAGTTCGTCGTGAATCGCGCGCGCCTGCAATCGTTGTTGAACGAAGCCGGTTTGAAAACTACATTGCCCATGTCGCTCGACAAGGCGAATGTCAAGGTCAACGTGCCGACGAGTGTGACTGCCGGATACGGCGACTGTATCAAACCTGGGTCGAAGGACGAACGTCGTCCGACGAACTGTGTACTGCTGACGCAAATGCCCAGCCCGGTGGTGGACACGCCGCCGAACGTGGATGTGCGCGAACTCGCCGAAATCGGTTTGCAATTTACCGGCATGACCAAAGAACAAGCGCAAGCGTACGCGCGCACGGTGGATTGGACTTCGACGCTCGTCGTGCCGATTCCGCGCAGTGGCGCATCGTCCAAGCAAGTGCCGGTGGATGGCGTGACCGGCAATTTGATTGAGAACAAATCATACACGCAACAGTATGTGCTTGTGTGGACGAAAAACAATATCGTTTACGGCATGGCGACAACTGGCGTGGATGCCAACACGGTCCTCGCGATAGCGAATTCGCTCAAATAGTTTTGTTGATTGGATAGTGGGTTAGTTGGATGGGTAGTCAACCATCCAACTAACCCACTAACAAACTTGCAAACAATGAATCTTGCAATCGAAACGACCGGGCTACGCAAAGAATTTGGCGCGAATGTCGCCGTGCGCGGACTCGATCTCCAAGTCGAGCAGGGCGAGGTGTTTGGTTTCCTGGGTCCGAACGGCGCGGGCAAGACGACCTCGATTAAAATGTTCCTGGGTCTCGTCGCGCCAACATCGGGGCGTGCCATGTTGCTCGGCGAGCCGCTCGGCAATCGCGCCGCGCGCGCCAAGACCGGTTTTTTGCCAGAACACTTTCGTTTTCACGATTGGTTGACCGCCGCCGAATTTTTGTCCGTGCACGGGCAACTGTACGGGATGCGCGCATCGCAACTCGCCGCGCGCCTCAATGAATTGCTCGACCTCGTTGGCTTGACCCCGTTTCGCGACAAACAACTCCGCACATTCTCAAAAGGCATGTTACAACGCGTTGGACTCGCGCAAGCATTGCTCAACCATCCCCGGCTGGTTTTTCTCGACGAGCCGACCTCAGGTCTCGACCCAGTGGGACGACGATTGGTGCGCGACATTATTCGCGACTTGCGTGCGCGTGGCACGACCGTGTTTCTCAATTCGCATTTGCTCAGCGAAGTTGAAATCACGTGCGACCGTGTTGCGTTCATCAAGCACGGGCAAGTGATTACGGTGCGCGAACTCAAAACGCTTGTGGATGGCGCGACGCATGTCCAGGTGCGCGCGAGTGGCTTGACGCCGGATATTCTCGCGGGGCTGAACGAGTGGGGCAGTGATGTGCGCGCGGATGGCGATAACGTGACGCTGACGGTGCAAGATGAATCGGCTCTGCCGTACATTGCGCGCTATCTCGTCGCGCGCAATGTTGAATTGTATGCGCTCACGCCGCAATACTTGTCCCTCGAAGACTTGTTCATTCA
>CAZPIR010000644.1:0-2202 GCA_964586085.1 uncultured Anaerolineaceae bacterium
TGTCTTGGCAGAAAGGGCGATCTTTTTCAATGCAAGTTGCCGACCAATGAGTTTTAGTGATGGATGAGCTAACCGTCCGCCTGGTTTTTGAGGAGAGACCATGACAAGCCATAATGAACTTGCCACCGGGGGTAATATCTTGATCGTGGACGATAACCCGGTCAACGTCCGCACACTCACGCTCCTGTTGAGCAAAGCCGGGTATCACGTGCGGGTTGCCACCAATGGCACGCAAGCCATTGAACTGGTTCAACTCGACCTACCCGATTTAATTTTGCTCGATGTGATGATGCCGGACATGGACGGTTATCAGGTCTGCCAACAACTCAAGGCAGACCCACACACGCGACCTGTGCCAATTATTTTCCTCAGCGCACTCGACATGGCAGAGGACAAACTCAAGGCGTTTCAAGTCGGTGGCGCAGATTATGTAACCAAACCTTTTCACACCGTCGAGGTGCTCGCGCGCGTCCAGGCACATCTCGCCGAATATCGTGGCAAGACCTTGTTGCAACAGATGAACGAGCAATTGCAAGACCAGTTACGCGAAATTCAAGCGCTCCAAGATCGTTTGCGCGAGCAAGCCATTCGCGATGCATTGACCGGCTTGTTCAATCGGCATTATCTACAAGAAATGCTCGATCATCATGTTGCCAATGCACAGCGCGAAACAAGTTTATTGAGCGTTGCCATCATTGACATTGACCATTTCAAACAATGGAACGACACGTATGGTCACTCGGCAGGCGATCGGGTGTTGCAAACATTCGGGGCATTGTTACGCCGGCAAACTCGGCAAATGGATATTGCCTGCCGTTACGGCGGCGAAGAATTTGTCGTGCTTTTACCACGCGCGTCGCAAACCGAAGCAGGTAAACGCGTGGACGAGTGGCGGCAAACCTTTTCCAAAATCGAGGTTGTCACCGACACGGGTAATGTGTCGGCAACTTTTTCCGCCGGGATTGCCGAGTTTCCGGCGCATGGCACATCGGGTGAGATGTTGTTACGCGCGGCAGACTCGGCGCTCTATGCGGCGAAACAAGCGGGGCGCAATCGCGTCTGCCTGTTTGAAACATAGCGCATCCAAACTGGGGCTACGCCGGCAACATTCAAAATTATTTTTACTCGCCGATATAATCATTTTCCAAAATTTGCAAAATCACATCCACGACCATCGGATCGAAATGTGTGCCCGACCAATTGCGAATGGCTTCAATCGTTTCCTTCGATTGCCATTTTCTCCGATATGGTCGGTCCGAGGTCAACGCATCCCACACATCCACCACCGCAAAGATGCGCGCGGCAAGGGGAATCTCTTCGCCTTTTAATCCGCGCGGATAGCCGGTGCCATCCCACTTTTCGTGATGACAGTACGGAATGTCCAGCGCGGGACGCAGGTATTCAATGTTCGCCAATAGATCAAGCGCGAATTGCGGGTGTTGGCGCATAACAACCCATTCCTCCGCCGTTAGCACGCCGGGCTTGAGCAAGATACTATCCGGAATACCGATCTTGCCAATGTCATGCAATAACGCGCCGCGTCGCATGTGCACAATCTCGTCTTCCAACACGCCCATCGCCCGCGCAATCTCAACCGTCAATTTCGTCACGCGCTCCGAGTGCCCCTGAGTTTCACGGTCGCGCAGTTCGAGTGCGCGCGCCCAACCCACCAGCGTGGCTTCGTACGCATTCAACAAATCCAGACGCGTTTTTTCCAAGTCTATCTCAGTTTGTTTTTGCTTGGTTGAATCGCGAATGGTAAAGCGCACTTCGGATTCTGTTTGCCAATGGACAAACACCGCCGAAATCTGCGCCAGAAATTTTTCGCCCGTGAAACGCGCCATCTCGGTTTCAAAGGTGAGCGTTTCGTTCGGCAATTCCATTTCGCCCGTCAGATACTGACGCACCGTTGGATGCCACGCGGTCGGGATCAGCGCGTACAACGATTTGCCGGTTAGATTATTGGCACCCAACATATCTTGGGCCGGCACATTCGCAAATTGCACGACACCTTTTTTATCAACGAGGAGCGTGCCAAACGGCGCCGAGATAACCAAGCGAATCAGATTTTCGCGGCTGGTCTGTTTAGCGCGCGCCTGAATCGCGTTGACGCGGCGTAACACAGCGTTGACCCGCGCAAGTAATTCCGGCGGGTCAAACGGTTTGACGATATAATCGTCCGCGCCTTTGGCATAGCCGCTG
>CAZPIR010000645.1:0-2195 GCA_964586085.1 uncultured Anaerolineaceae bacterium
ACGCGATAAATATTTTGTTCGATGGCTGGGGCGAGCGGATAATTTTTTTCGGGCAGATGCAATTCCAATTTCAAGCCCGCGCGTTGCATCGCCGATTGAGCGTAATCGGCAATCGCCATCGCGAGACCCAGGTCTTCAAGTGGCGAGGCGCGTAGTTCTTGCAATGCGCGACGTGTCTCCGCCAAACCCGATTCGGTGGTGGCAAGTGCTTGCTCCAACAACGCGCGCGCTTTTTGCGGATTCGCGTCCATCAGCGTTTTGATGGCTTCCAACTGAATCGCGAGACTGCTCAACGAGTGCGCGAGAACATCGTGCAATTCGCGCGCGATGCGATTGCGTTCGCGGTGAGTGGCGAGTTGGTCAAGCGTCGTCGTGTATTGCGCCAATCGCTGATTCGCTTCCGCGAGTGCGCGACGCTGTTGACGTTGAATGCGCGTCAGCCAAACAACGACGAATCCCACGACGAGAAACGTGAGCGTGCGAATCGTGATGACGGCAAAAGTCGGAACCGTGAACGCGTTCACATCGCCAATCGCGGCGAAGGTGAGTCCAGAGTTCAGCGCGGCAGTTCCCATACAATAGAGAGCGACATCGCGATAGTGGTATTGCACCGCGATGATGACGAGCGGCACGAACAACAACGGAATTAACCACCACGCGCCCGTGAGCGGGACAGGTGTTGTCCGTGTATCGTCGGCGAACAACATATAAAAGTGTCCAAAGCTGGGTCCCAGGGTCGCAATCGTCAATGCAATCGGCAAGTACGTTTTGCCCAACTTGGCGGGGAGATGCGGCAACATCAAATAGGCGAACAGGATGAGCGCGGTCACCAACATAGCCCACAACATTCGCATTACGGCATCTTGCCCGCTCGGCAAAATAAACAGGCGCACCAACAGTACTGGCGCAATCACAATCAATTGCAAGCCAGCAAACCATCGAAAGACGAGGAGCAAGCCGGATTCCCAGGGTGAGGTTTTCATGATGGAGATATTATAACAGAGGAGTAGACCGGCTCAAAAAACGGTTCAAAGAATCGCTAGATGTGTTCTAGGGGTTTGATTCAAGTTAACGCTAAAGAGACATGTCGCGACTACTCGTCCAAAGACATTTTTTCGAAGACGAAGATTAATTTATATTTAATATTTTCAAGACGACTTTGGTATATGATTGCGCCACAATTTTTGTGTGGCGATTGATAGTAGCCACGTTTTTTTAAAGGTGTTATATGAAGACGAATCGTGCGACAGGACTAGATCAGTCCACCAACACTATGAAAAATTTACCGCTCCGGGTTTCCCTGGCGTTATTGGCGTTGATTCTGTTTGCGGTCAGCGCAATTCCGGCTGGCGCGGCAATCAATGCGGGAACGTTTGCGCCCAAGCTCGACTGGGCAACGAACCTGGGTCCCACTGGGGTCGCGCTGGGCGACCTGGATGGCGATGGTAAATCTGATCTCGCCGTAGCCAACTATGGCACAGTTGGCACCATCGGCAACACCGTGTCCGTTCTGCGAAACACGAGCACCGGCGGCGCGGTCTCGTTCGCGCCCAAGGTGGATGTGGGCACCGGCAATGGGCCACATTACGTCGTGATTGGCGATGTGGATGGCGACGGCAAACCTGATCTTGTCACCAGCAATTATGATGCGTTTGCGATTGGCAGAACCGTCTCGGTCTTGCGGAACACGAGCACGCTTGGGAATATTGCGTTTGCGCCCAAGGTGGACTTGACCACTGGCATCGGTCCTGTCCAGGTGGCGCTGGGCGACCTGGATGGTGATGGCAAGCCGGATTTGGCGGCGACCAATTTCAATGATGGCGCCGGCACGACGGTTTCCGTGTTTCGGAATACCAGCACGAGCGGAACCGTGTCGTTCGAGCCGAAAGTGGATTTTGGCACCGGGCTTGGTCCATATGGAATCACGATGCGTGACGTTGATGGGGATAACAAACGCGATCTCGCCATCGTTAACTTTGGCGCGATTGGAGTCGGGGATGGCAATACCGTGTCGGTGTTACGCAACACGAGCACGACCGGGATGATAGCGTTTTCTGCCAAGATAGATTTCATCACGGGAGTGGGACCGCGGAGTGTGTTGCTTGCCGATTTTGATGGCGACGGCAAAGCAGACGTGGCTACCACAAACTTTGGAGTGGGCGGTAGCGGCACGACTGTGTCCGTCTTGCGAAACA
>CAZPIR010000646.1:0-2191 GCA_964586085.1 uncultured Anaerolineaceae bacterium
CGGCGTGAATCTCGCGATCAAGCCAACGAGTGTTCAACACGCACACGCGTTGTTGGATCAATATCAGGAATAATTTTGCTATGACCATCACATCCAAAGAGCGCGTGCTGATGGCGTTGAATCACGAGCAACCGGATCGTGTGCCGTTCGATCTGGGTGGCTCGTTTGTCACAACGATCAATGTCGCCGCGTACAAACGTTTGCGCCGCGCCTTGGGGCTGTCCGATAGGTCGCGCTTGATTCGCGAGCAAACGCAAAGCGTGATTGTGGATGAAGATGTGCGTCAAGCGTTGGGCGTGGATGTGGTTGGAATTTACGAACGTGCGCCGCGACCCGAATTGGAGCGTCCGCGCGCTGATCGCACGATTGTCTCCGAGTGGGGCGTCACGTATCGCCAAGCCGAAGAATTCGGCGCGCCGTACACACTCGTCGCGCATCCGCTTACGAATGCGACACTTGCCGACCTAGACCATTATCCATTTCCCGATCCACTCACGCCGGCGCGATTTCAAGGTCTCGCGGAAGAAGCCACGAGTTTGCGCACGAGTCCATACGCGGTGGTGGGCAATCTGGGTTGGACGGAAATTTTCGGCGTGGCGTGGTATTTGCGCGGGTTTGAAAATTTCATGCTGGACCTGGTGTCCAACAAAGATATGGCTCACGCGATTTTGCGGCGCGTCACCGACTATCAAAAAGCGCGTTATCAAAAATTTCTCGAACTCACCGGCGATGCGCTCGACGTGATCATGTTCGCCGACGACATAGGCGGACAGGACGGGCTATTCATTTCGCCGCGCACGTATCGTGAAATGATCAAGCCATATCACGCGGAATTGTTGTCGTTGATCAAATCAAAAACGCAAGCGCGTTTGATGTTTCACAGTTGCGGCAGTGTCCTTGCGTTGCTCGATGATTTTGTCGAACTGGGAATGGATGTGCTCAACCCAGTCCAGGTTGCGGCGCAAGGAATGGACACGGCGATTCTCAAGCAACGCTATGGCACACGCATTTCATTCTGGGGCGCGATTGATACGCAACGCGTTATGCC
Organism: uncultured Anaerolineaceae bacterium; assembly: GCA_964586085.1. GTDB lineage: Bacteria > Chloroflexota > Anaerolineae > UBA4142 > UBA4142 > JACRBM01. Next base: position 1,049 of record CAZPIR010000646.1, read on the forward strand.
GTTTGGCTCGCCCGACGATGTGCGCGCCGAAGCGCATCGTCGCATCAACGATCTTGCAAAGGATGGCGGGTATGTTGTGGCGCCCGTGCATGTCGTCCAATCTGATGTGCCACCTGAAAATGTGCTCGCGTTGAGTCAAGCCGTTTGCGATCCCCACACATTAGGTCAATAAAATTTTTCGCTCGTTCAATCGAGGAGGTGATGCAAAAAAATTAAATCGTGTACCAGTTTGATCTTCATATCCAATTCCAGTCTCAAATTCAAAAGGAGAACAATGAAGTACTCTCGTATTTTGCTCGCATTGCTCGTGCTCGTGGTCATCGTGACCGCGTGCGCACCCGCACCAACTGCGACGCCGGTGCCACCGACCGCCGCACCGAAACCGACTGAAGCGCCCAAACCGGCGGCGACCGCTGTGCCGCCGACTGCCGCGCCCAAAGCCGCGGAGCCGACCAAGGCGCCCGCCGCAACTGCCGCACCAACTAAAGCGGCAGAGCCGACCAAAGCCGCGACGGCTGATGGTGGCACGCTTATCGGCGCATTCGATGTGGGACCCGGTGGTGGACCGCAACAACGCCCGTTCGATAATAGCGCAGGTAACACCTGGTTGATGAAAATCTTTACGCCGCTCGTCTCGCTCAACAAAGACAGCACCGGTCTCGAAGCACAACTCGCGACCAAGTGGACTGCGAATGCAACGGCGACCGTGTGGACGTTCAACTTGCGCCCGAATGTGAAATGGCATGATGGTTCCGCGTTCACTGCGAATGATGTCAAGTTCACCTTCGAACTCGCCTGCAACCCATCGTTTGGTTGGCGCTATGATCAAGGCGTCTGCCCGAACCTGGTTGGCGTGTCTGAGTACATGAGCGGCACGGTCAAATCGCTCAACAGCGTCAAGGTCGTTGATCCGCAGACCGTCGAATTCTCGCTCAAGAACACCGATCCCAAGTTCCCGTACAAAATGCTTTGGGCGTACATTCTGCCCCAAGCCAAGTTGAAAGATCAAGACCCAGCCAAGCTCGCCAAGAGCGATTGGTTCCTGGTCGAACCAGTTGGCACGGGACCCTTTAAGATTTTCAAGTACGTCAAAGATCAGTACATGGATTTGGTGCCGAACGAAAATTACTGGGCTGGCAAGCC
>CAZPIR010000647.1:0-2179 GCA_964586085.1 uncultured Anaerolineaceae bacterium
CTGTCCTTCTTTGCCAATCGCGAGCGACAGGTGATTATTGTCCACGACGACGTTCGCGACCTTGTCGCCGTTTTCATCTTCGGAAAGTTTGACGGAGAGTGTTTTCGCCGGGCTGAGCGAGTTCGCCACGAATTTTGCCGGTTCGGCGCTCCACTCGACGACGTCAATTTTTTCGCCGTTGAGTTCGTTGACGACAGCTTGAATGCGCACGCCGCGTTGACCGACGCACGCGCCAACCGGGTCAATGCCATCCTGCCGTGCCGCGACCGCGATCTTGGAACGTGAGCCGGCTTCGCGCGCGATGGATTTGATTTCGACCAAGCCGTTGAAAATTTCCGGCACTTCAAGCTCAAACAACCGGCGCAACATATTGCGATGCGTGCGGGAGAGAATGATTTGCGGTCCGCGTGAAGTCTTGTTGACTTCGCTGATGTACGCGCGAATTTTTTGGTTATGGCGAAAACGTTCGGTGGAAATTTGTTCGGCGCGGGGGAGCACGGCTTCGATCTTGTCAATCATCACCGTGACGCTTTGCGCGTCCACGTTGTGCACCAGACCCAGGACAATTTCACCTTCGCGTCCGGCGAATTTGGTGTACAGCGCGTCGCGTTCGGCTTCGCGAATACGTTGGAGCACGACCTGTTTGGCGGTCTGCGCGGCAATGCGTCCGAAATCGTTCGGCGTGGATTCGATTTGTACCGTGCCGCCGATTTCAGCCATTGGGTCAATGGCATGCGCTTCGGCGAGTGTAATTTCGGCGCGCCGATCATGCACTTCGTCCACAATCGTTTTGAGCGCAAAGATGCGCACTTTGCCGGTTGCCGGGTCAATGGATGCGGAGATATTTTGCCCGCCGCCAAAATTGCGTTTGTATGCCGAGACAAGAGCTTGCTCGACGGCTTGAATCACCGTTTCTTTGGGCAAGCCGCGTTCACTGCACAGTTGCGTAATTGCGACGAGAAAATCATTTTTCATCTTGCGAAAACCTCACCTTTGCCGCGTTAGTGAATGTAATTGTTTCCCCGCTAACAAACAAGAAAAGTGGGGGGTGCCCACTTTTCAAAAAAAGACGTACGGGGATTCGAACAGCCACGAGTATAGCACAATCTATTGTTTCGCGCAAATCATTCCGGGTTTTCAAGGTGTGCGTGTCTTTTGAGGTGTGGTTGGCGCATACTAGCCGGGCATCTCGTTTTGTGGTAAAATCCGCCTCGTTCTATGCGCCAACTCAAAATCCTCCTCGACAACATCAAATTCGAACACACGATTTTTGCGCTCCCCTTTGCCTACTTGGGCATGGTACTCGCCGCGAACGGGTTGCCCACACTCGCGCAATTCATTTGGATCACGCTCGCGATGGCGGCGGCGCGCACACTCGCCATGTCGCTCAATCGGCTGATTGATCGCGAACTCGATGCGCGCAATCCGCGCACCCAAAATCGTCCACTGCCACGCGGTCTCATTTCGCCACGTGCGGTCATGGCGATTTCGGTTGTCGCGTTCATCGTGTTTGAAATTTCGGCGTGGCAGTTGAACCTGATGTGTTTCCTCTTGTCGCCGCTCGCACTGATTTTTCTGGTCGGCTATCACTATACCAAACGCTTCACGTGGCTGTGCCACTGGGTGCTCGGTTTTACCGATGGCATTGCGGCGGCAGGGGGCTGGGTCGCGGTGCGCGGCACGCTCGACCCGCTCGCGATTTTATTGTGGTTCGTCGTGGTTGTGTGGATGGCGGGATTCGATTTGATTTACGCGTGCCAGGATATGGAAATTGACCGACGCGAAGGATTGAACTCGGTGCCGTCGCGCTTTGGCATTCCGTTTGCGCTGACGCTCGCGCGGGTTATGCACGGGTTGACTGTGCTCGTACTCGCGGTGGTTGGCATCGTTGCCAACCTGGGAATTGTTTTTTGGCTCGGTGTGTTGGTTGTCGCCGCCCTGCTCGCGTACGAAAACGCCATCGTCAAGCCGAATGATTTGTCGCGCGTGAACCTGGCATTTTTTAACGTAAACGGTTACATCAGCGTGATTGTGTTTTTGAGCGCGCTGTTCGGCATTTGGTTTCCGCGAATTTGAGATAAAACCGCCAAGAACGCAAAGGAGATGAAATGCGCCGTGTAATTTAATCCGGTTGGACGCCTATTTATAAATTGTTTCCATTTGTTGTGATTGCCGTGAT
>CAZPIR010000648.1:0-2174 GCA_964586085.1 uncultured Anaerolineaceae bacterium
CACCGTTCAAATTGTTCGCTGTGCCCAAGACCAATGCGAGGTCGCGCTGGATACGCAAAAGATGTTCAGCACTTTTGCGTGAGGTAATATCTATGCACGAACCGATGTAACCGGCGAATGTGCCATCCGGCGTCAGGCGCGGCACGCCGGTGTCGAGCATCCAGCGATATTCGCCGTCAGCGCGTCGCAAGCGGTACTCGACACGAAAACTTTCACGCCGGGTAAACGCCTGACGCATCGTCTCGAAACAGAACGGCGCGTCATTGGGATGCACGCAGACACGCCAACTCTCGCCTAATGATTGCTCCAGTGTATAGCCGGTAAATTCGAGCCAAGGTTTGCTAACATAAGTGCACATGCCATTGATATCCACCATCCAGATCAAAACAGGCGCCGTGTCGGCGAGCAGATGAAAACGTTGCTCGCTCTCACGCAGGGCTTGCTCGGCGCGTTTGATTTCGGTGAGATCGGTGATCACGGCAATCGCACCAGCAACCCGACCGTCTTTGATGCGCGGTGCGCCGGTGACAAGGACGTGAGCAACCGTACCGTCCGCGCGCATGAGACGATTTTCGTAACTCGTCGTTTCGCCGCGCAGGCGCGCTTGTTGTGCACGAGCGAGCATAGCATGATCTTCAAAAAGTGTGACATCGCTAGGACGTTTGCCAACCAAATCCCGGGGACGGTAACCGAACATGCGCGCATATGCCAAATTGACCAACTCGAATTTTCCTTCGGCATCGGTCACGGTCAAGCCCTGCCCCATTGTGTTGATCACTTGCATCGCAAAATCGCGCTCGGCTTGCACAGCGCGTTCGAGGCGTTTGCGTTCAGTTACATCGCGAAAGGTCCACAGGCGACCGACACTGTAACCGCCCAAGCGATACGTGGTACCCACGCGCTCGATCACCCGCCCATCTTTGAATTCGAGCGTGTCAGTAGATAATTGGTCTGGACTAGCCAGCAAGTTTTTTACGTGCGTAATAAACTCGTCGGGGTTTTTAACATGCTCGGCATGGACGGCCAGACGTTCTTCCAACGGCAGGGTCAAGGTTTCGTCGGAGACGCGCCATAGTTCGAGGAATTTTTGATTGTAGGTTGCCACCTCGCCATTTTGTCCGAGCGCGAGAATGGCGTCTTGGCTCGAGTCGAGCGTAGCGCGCAACAAGGCATGAGCGCGTGCCAGTTCGAGTTCAGCGGCTTTGCGCGCGGTAATGTCTTGTTTGACCGCGACCAAATGGGTGACCTGTCCGCCGACCAAACGAACCGGGGTAATGATCATTTCTTCGGTGTACTGCGTACCATCTTTTTTACAATTGACAATTTCACCGTGCCACACTTGACCGGCCAGTACTGTTTTCCACAAATTTTTGTAGAAGGTTTTATCATGTTTACCCGATTTGATAATTTCGCGCGGGTTCCTGCCCAACACATCGCGTTCCACATACCCGGTCATCCGCGTAAACGCATTGTTGATAAAAACGATTTTTCCCGTCACGTCGGTAATCATCACGCCATTCGCGGCGGCTTGGAGCGCGGCAGTGTGCAAACGCAACTGCTCTTCAGAATTTTGACGCTCGGTAATGTCGCGATTGCTGACGCGTATGCCACAAAATTTCTTGTGCTCATCGAAAATCGGCTGACAACTATGCGAGAGCCAGCGTATCTTGCCATTGCGATGAACAATTCTAAAATCAAAGGGCCGGGTGGAGCGGGTTGAGTCATCGTGCTTGTGCGCGCTAAAACGGGGGCGGTCATCGGGGTGAACTAGACGTTCAATCAAACCGGGGTCTTGAACAAATTCTGTCGCGGAATAACCAGTGACCCGCTCGCAAGCCGGCGCACAATAACGCAGTGTGTCATCGGGGGCGACCCAGTACGCCCAATCATTTGTAAATTCCGCAAAGAGGCGAAAATGCGCATCATTTTCACGTAACTGTTTTCGAGTACGGTGCTCATCGTCGGCACGTTGCGCGTACCAACGTCCCAAAAATAATAGCCCCGCTAGTACGCCACAATAACCCACGCCAAGCAAAAACACTTGAAAAACATTACGGAGCGAGGTTATACCCGCTTGCGCATACACCCAATCCGCCAAGCCAAATACATGCCAGACAAACACCAAAATATAAAAAATACTCCAGGCGAGGACGAGATGCCAAATGTGGTGGAGA
>CAZPIR010000649.1:0-2147 GCA_964586085.1 uncultured Anaerolineaceae bacterium
TGAACCCTCGGTCTTGAACAGAAACGCATACTCGACGACGGTCTTGCCTTTGTAGATCGGGAGCGAATGCGTTCCCGCCGTACCCGAACCCGCCGCCGTGGTCGTGGCGGTTTGTCCTTGCACCTTCGCCAAGTTTTCGAGCGTGGCTTGCGCGAGTTTGGTTTCGATGGTGAGTCCTTCTTCGGTGCGCACGGCTTTGACGACACCCGTGCGTTGATCGGTGCGGATGTCCGTTAGTTTTTCTTCGTACGTCACCTTGACTCCGCCGGTGGTCTCACCCAGGTTTGTCCAGGATGCGCCGGGCGTCGCGTCCACGGCTGGGAACGCGGTGCCGACCGGCGCAACGTAGAGTGCGCCAACGCCGGTGAGAATTTCGTAACTGTTCATACTGTTTTATCCTCCTGCTCAGTCGTTGTCATCGGCGCAGATGTTGATGCGGATGGATTGGTGGTTGCCGCGCATTGACAATACTGCGCCGCGACGATGGGTTCGAGATCATCACGCTTAATGCGCGGAATGATTTTGTTACACGTGGGACAGATGACCGGTTGATTGTCGGCGAGATTGAATGCTTTGGGTTTCATGGCACACTCTCCTGGGCGATGTCTGCGCGGAACGGGCAGAACACAAAATCGGAATTGATTTGCGGGTCGTAGAGAAAAGTCGGCGGCGCGAGGGGATGCAGATAGTAGATCAGCGCGTTGCCCTCCTGGGTCACGACCGGGGTGCGGACGGTGCGTTGGCTCAACAATAAAATCTCGCGCCACAGTAGCATTGCGGCAATCTGGGATTTTCCATAGCAGCGCAGGTCGAGTGTGACCAGGTGATGCTTCACGAATAGGTCTACCGTGCCGCCGTCGAGTCGCACGGTCAGCGCGGCGTGCCCGACGCGCCAGTCCGGTTGCCACTTGGTCGCGATCCGCTCGTTGAGTAAATCCATCAACGTGGCGTCGTGGCGAAAATAGGCCAGGATGGTTTCAAGCGGATCGATCACGGTTGCCCTCACCCAACTCAACCTGAAAACCGCCGAGCCACGCGCCGAGGCGAATCAGGCACAACCCGATCGACGCCACGATCCACCAAGTGCGAGCATGTTCGACCCGGGCGGTCAATGTCACTTCACCAGCAAGTTGGCGCGCATCCAATTTGAAGGTTCCCGCATCAGTCATCATTGAACTACTGGCCTTTCTGTTTGGTGTGACGTTTGATGAACTCCAGGATGCGTGGCGTCACTTTGGCGAGTCCGATGCGCAGGTAACGATAGCCGTTAAAGTTGTGCCCGCCGATCTCGATGTAAAGTGCGTACGGCAATGGGCTACCTACCTGCAAGGTGAGTCGTCCGTTTTTTTCAACGGTAGCCGTGGCGCGAATGGACGAGCGTAGTTCCCCCGACACTACTCCGTGACCAGGATAGAGTTGTTTCTGCGCTTCGGATGCGACGGCTTGCCCGATCTCGCTCCACGCTTGGCGTACCTTGTTCGTGACTTCTTTAACCACCTGATCGCCGCGCCAACTGATGCGCGTTTTGGTTTGGCCCATTCAATCCCCCACACGGAGTAGTTGCACCGACTTGTGATGCACAAAGTTGGCGAGTTGCCTTTCGCTGATACTGCGTACGGTGTACTCGTGGTCGTCGCCGTCCACCTGGATGCGATCCTGTTCCTGGATGTCGGTGTCCGCCATGACCAGCATCAAGTAATGATTTACCGGCACGGCATCCTTGCGTTCATCGCGCGCGATCAACTCGGCCTGGTTGAAGCAACGACATTTGACCCAGGTATATTGCGCCGTCCACGCCGGGTCGCGATGGCCGTACGCATCGCGCAAAACTGGCACCGCGGCGCGCCGGATGGTGCATCGCTGAATCAGAAATAATTCAAACGTCGCTTGAATGGCGGGAATCTGATCCGCGAGGGTCAATAGTCGGTTGGTCATTAACCGCGCACCGCGATGATGTCCACGGCTTTGTCGAACACGAACTGCACCTGGTCGCTTGCATTGTTGTAGATGTTCGTGGGCAAGGGTGGTAATAGAAATGCCTTACCTGTCGCGATGCTCACGGTCGGATCGGCAATCGCGTTGCTGTCCACGGTGCCCGGTGTCGTGATCGTCACAATGCAAGTTGTGCCGACGGTGTTGTTGACGTA
>CAZPIR010000650.1:0-2146 GCA_964586085.1 uncultured Anaerolineaceae bacterium
CGGCGCGGGCAAGTCCACCTTACTGCGCTTGCTCAATTTTCTTGAAGCGCCAACAGCGGGCAAACTGATTTATCGGAATCAAGAATTTGCGAACGGCAACGTGCCGCTAAGTATTCGGCGCGAAATCACAACCGTGTTTCAACGCCCGGTTCTGCTCGATGGCAAGGTGCGCGATAATATCGCGTACGGTTTGCACTTGCGCGGCGTGCGCTCGAATGGTCAGGTGAGCGATTTGCTCGGCGCGATCGGTTTGCACGATTTGGCGAATGCCCCTGCGACCAAACTGTCCGGCGGCGAGATGCAACGTGTTGCGCTCGCGCGCGCGCTGGTCGTCGAACCGACGGTCCTGTTGTTGGATGAGCCAACCGCGAACCTGGATCCGTACAATGTTGGGCTGATCGAAGAAATTGTTCGCCAGCACAATCGCGAACGTGGCACGACGATTGTCGTGGTGACGCACAATGTGTTTCAGGCGAAACGGCTCGCGCATCGCGTGGGATTGATGCTCGGCGGGCGTCTCGTCGAAGTGCGGGACACGGCGGAATTTTTCGATGCGCCCAGCGACCCGCGCACAACGGCGTTCGTGCGTGGCGAGATGGTGTACTAGCGGCGCGTTGAGATTTCTCGCATCGCTTGAAAGAACAATCCATGAGAGGACTCGAAAGCGGCGAGTCCTCTTTTTGTTTGCCCGTAAACGGTTTTCGTAAAATTGGCATTAAAAATTAAACGGGGTATAATGGCAAATGGTGACGAGTCGGTCGTCATCAATCACAAGTGTGTTTTATTCCAACATATCGAGGTTAGTATGCCACGTAATCAAGTTACACTTGACGCCAACGAAGCCGCCGCTTACATCGCGCACCAGGTCAGCGAAGTGATCGCGATTTACCCGATCACGCCGTCCTCGCCGATGGGCGAGTGGGCAGATCAATGGTCGTCCGAACACAAAAAGAACATCTGGGGCACTGTGCCGCTCGTCGTCAAAATGCAGAGCGAAGCGGGTGCCGCTGGTGCAGTGCATGGTGCATTGCAAACCGGCTCGCTCACGACCACGTTTACGGCGAGCCAGGGATTGCTGTTGATGATCCCGAATATGTACAAAATCGCCGGCGAGTTGACCTCGGCGGTGTTTCATGTGAGCGCGCGCTCGCTGGCCGCCCAGGGTCTTTCGATCTTTGGCGATCAAAGCGATGTGATGGCGGCGCGCCAAACCGGCTGGGTCATGCTCTGCTCCAACTCGGTGCAAGAGGTGATGGACTTTGCGCTCATCTCGCACGCGGCGACCTTGCAGGCGCGTTTGCCGTTCCTCCATTTCTTTGACGGCTTTCGCACGTCGCACGAAGTGATGAAGGTTGAGCAACTCGCGCGCGAAGATGTGCGCGCGATGATTGACGACAACCTGGTGCGCGCGCATCGCGCACGCGGCTTGAACCCGGAAAACCCGGTCATGCGCGGCACGGCGCAAAATCCGGACGTGTATTTCCAAGCGCGTGAAACGGTCAATCCTTTCTACAACGCCGTTCCCGGCATTGTGCAAAAAACGATGGACCAGTTCGCGCAGATCGTCGGACGCCAATATCACTTGTTCGATTACATCGGCGCGCCGGATGCGGAACGCATCATCGTCGCGATGGGTTCGGGCAACGAAGTGATCCAGGAAACGGTCGAGTACCTCACCGCGCGCGGCGAAAAAGTCGGCGGGCTCAAGGTGCATCTGTATCGCCCGTTCTCGGTCGAGCATTTCATCCAAGCGATTCCCGCGTCGGTCAAGACGATGGCGGTGTTGGATCGCACCAAAGAACCTGGGTCGGCGGGCGAACCGTTGTACGTGGACGTGGTCACGGCGCTCGCGGAAACCGGTCGCGCCATTAAAACGGTCGGCGGTCGCTATGGTTTGTCGTCGAAAGAATTTACGCCCGCGATGGTCAAGGGCATCTTTGACGAATTGAAAAAACCGCAACCCAAGAATCATTTCACCATCGGCATCAACGATGACGTGACGCACACCTCGCTCGATTACGATGCGAATTTCTCGGCGGAAGGCAGCGACACCGTGCGCGCGTTGTTCTACGGTCTCGGCGCGGATGGCACGGTCGGCGCGAACAAGAACTCGATCAAGATCATTGGCGAGGACACGCCGAATTAT
>CAZPIR010000651.1:0-2139 GCA_964586085.1 uncultured Anaerolineaceae bacterium
GTGGTGTAGACGACCCCGGCGTCTGCTTCCCCGAGTGCGACCTTGCTCACAACTTGCTTGACATCATTCTCTTTCGAGACGACGCGTGCCAGAACCTGGGTTTTGAAATCCGCGCCAAAAGTGGCATCGGCGGAAAGTTTGTCCAAAACCTGAAGCGTGTAATTGCCAACTGGCACACTCGCATCCGCGATGTCGAGTTTCAATCCGGCTTTGCCAAGGTCTTTGAGCGTTTTGAGTGCCGCCGGATTGTCTTTCGGGGCGATGACGACAAGACGATTGCGCGTGAAAACCGGCGCGTCGCCGACGAGCCCTTGCTTTTTGAGTGGGTCCATGTTGTTATTGTCCGCGCTCGCAAATACATCGGCTTTGGCGCCTTGCTCAATTTGTGTGCGCAGTGCTTGTGACCCGGCAAAGTTGAAGGTGATTTTACTTGCTGGGTTTGCCGCTTCGAACGCCTTGCCGATTTCGGTGAACGATGCGGTCAAGGATGCCGCCGCGAAAACAGTGAGCGGACCGCTCACGCTGGTTGGCGCGACGGTAGGCGCTGGTTTTGTCGGTGGCACAGGCGTTGCGGTTGGCGTTGCCTGACATGCGACCAGTACCAACGCGATGATCCAGAGTGCAAAAACACGTCGAGTGTGGTTCATTTTTTTCTCCATCTGGGAGTAAATTATTTTTTTCGGCGGGAACTGGTTCGCCTTGGACTCGGTGATTTGCGCGCGTCACTCACATTCATGGATTTGCCAAACCGAATAAGTTGCGCGCGATTCGCTTCGAGCCATTTCAAAATTGTCGTCAATTGTTGCATCCGAAAATCGCGTGTGAGTTGAAACAGTTCACTGTCTTGAGCGGTCTTGCGGAATTTGTTCAGGTTTTCCATCTCACGCCGGACGGAGGCGATCTGTTGATCGACTAGCGTTTGGACGGTTGGTGCGCCGAGTACGCGCGCGGAATGAAGCCGCAAGAAAAAATCAACCCGGAACTCACGCAAGCCGTGTGCCGGTTGGTGCAACCATTCTTCGAATGCCTGGCGTCCCGCCGGGGTGATTTCCAATAATTTTTTTGCCGGGCGCAATTCCTGCGCTTGCACTTGTGTTTGAATCCAGCCGCGTGTCGCGTACGTGTTGACGATGGCATACATCTGGCTCATGCCAATGTGCCACAGCAAACCAAGATGTGCGTTAACTTGCTTGTACAAATCATAACCGTGCATGGGTCCATCAAGCAAAAAACCAAGCAACGCCGGTTCGGGAGAATTGGTGGGGCGCATCATTGCCTTCTTTCATTGACTATATGCAATAATTATATTCAATTTGTGAATATCCACAAATTGAGACTATTCGCCAATGTCGTGTGCCACGTAGCGGCGCGAGGCGGGGGGGAATCGTCTGAGTGCCTGCGCGCAAGCGTTGCCGACACTGGACGATACGTGCGCCGCGCCGAACCGGGGTGTGCGATGGTGATTTTCATCCAACCTCAACCCGCTTTTGACCCGTTTTAGACCTTGGGCGGGTACGCTGTGCCTGTCGGTTCGATGCAACGGCGCATCGCCCATCTGTTCGTGGCTGATCCTAATCCTCCGGAGTGTGCGTTGTGTCTCAGGAGGCATTTTTTTTGAGGACCCTTGATGAAACGAGCTGATTTTACGTTTACGCTGATGGCGCGTGTGATATTGCTGGTTTCGGTCGGCTTGATTTTGATGCTGGGCGGATTCGCCTATCTCAGTCTCCAAGCCCTTCGTGAAACGACCGACCGTTCCTTGCGCGAACGGATGTTGCTCGCGCAAATCACCGCGAGTCGGGTAGACGACTTGCTCAATCAAAAAATCACGACGTTGCGAACCGCCGTCGAAAACTCGCCGGTGGACCTCCTCGGTCCTAATCTGGAAACGACGGCGCCGATGCTCAGGACCCTGAGCAAACAACTGGGTGATATCGTATTGTACACCGCGGTGGTGGATGGTCAGGGAAATATTCTGCAATCCGAGCCATACGTGCCGGGGTTGCGTGGCACGAACGTCTCGTCGAACCGATACGTGCACATGGTGTTCAAATCCGGTCAGCCGATTGTGTCCGGTTATTTTGCGCCGGAAAATGTAGATGGCGCGGCGGCGATTCTCGTGCCACTTGTGTCCGACAC
>CAZPIR010000652.1:0-2124 GCA_964586085.1 uncultured Anaerolineaceae bacterium
AGTTTACAAATCAAACGCGCGAAAAATTTATCGCGGCGATGGACGACGACCTGGGCACGCCGCAAGCGATTGCGGCATTACACGAACTCGTCCGCGAAATCAATCGCGCGCGCGCAGAAGGCGCCACACCCGATGCGCTCGCCCCGGCTCAAGCCGCTCTGCGCGAACTCGCCGGCGTCCTGGGTCTTACGCTTCAGGCACGCGAATCGTCCGCACTTGCCGCCGCGCCGTTCATCGAACTGCTCATCGCCATCCGCAAAGACTTGCGCGCCGCCAAGCAGTACGCCCTCTCCGACAAAGTGCGCGACGAGTTGGCGAAACTCGGCATCGCGCTCGAAGATGGTGCGCTAGGCACAACCTGGAAATCGAATTAGCGAATAGCCGATGTCAGACTATCTCTACGGTCGTCACGCAATTTTGGAAGCTCTGCGCGCGGAACGAGGTGTGCAAGAAATTCTTGTTGCGCGCGGAGCGCATCCGCAAGGCACACTCAACGAACTGCTCACGCTCGCGAAAAATGCGCGCGTGCCGGTGCGTGAGTTGCCGCGCGCTGAATTGGATAAACTCGCGCACAATCATCAAGGTGTGCTAGCACGCATGGGCGAGTTCGAGTACGCTGAAATCGAAGACTTGATATCCGTCGCGCGTGAACGCAACGAGCCGGCATTTTTGTTGATGCTCGACTCGGTGCAAGACCCGCAGAACTTTGGCTCACTGCTTCGCACCGCCGAAGCCGTCGGCGTGCATGGCGTCATCATCGCCGAGCGACGCTCGGTCGGCGTGACGCCGGTCGTCGTCAAATCGTCGGCGGGCGCAGTGAATCATCTCAAGATTGCGCGCGTCACGAATCTTGCGCGCACCATCGAAGAATTGAAACGCGCCAACATCTGGGTCGTCGGCGTCGAGAATGATCCGCGAGCGCAAGAATTTGATCGCGTGGATTACAACATGGACATGGCATTCGTGCTGGGAAGCGAAGGCGCGGGGCTGGGGCGGCTCGTCACCGAAAAATGCGATTTGCTCGTGCGACTGCCGATGTGGGGTAAGGTCGGCTCGCTGAATGTCGCGGTGGCCGGTTCAATCATCCTCTACATCGCAAAATTGCAGAGAACCAAAACGGGGCGCAGTTGATGCGCCCCGCATTTTTTTAGAACGTCGTCTCCGCGTGGATGAACGCGGTTTCCCCTTGCACTTGAACCTCAATCGTACGTCCGCCAATCGTCACCAGATACAAACCATCCGCTTCAACGCGATACTCGAATCCGCCATCGCCGTACTGCGGCGCTGTGCCGCTGACAATCTTTTTCTGATTGCCCTGCGGATCTTGAATCAGCAACGTAATGCCGCGACGAGGCAACGTGCCGGCAATCATGCGTTCACCGGGCAATTGATCTACGTGTACACGCTTGGCAATCACCGACGAAGTTTCTTGCGAGAGTTGGATGCGCGGCATGATCGTCGAAGGCGATTCGCGTACCTGCGGCGCGGGTGTGGGTAGCGGTGATGGCGGCGGCACACTCGGCGCATTTTGAAATTCGCGTGGCACCGGCATAATCACCGGCATATCAAGTGACGCGCGCAAATCCTGGGTCGGCTCGGCAATAGGTGCCGGTGGTTCACTCGCGACCGGCACAACCGGCATATCAAGTGACGCGCGCAAATCCTGGGTCGGCTCGGCAATGGATGCCGGTGGTTCACTTATGACTGGCACGACCGGCAAGTTCAACGGCGCGCGCAATTCCAGAGTTGGCTCCACACTCGGTGCCGGTGGTTCGCTCGCAACTGGCACGACCGGCAAATTCAATGGCGCGCGCAAATCCGGGGTCGGCTCCACAATTGGCGCGACCGGTTCACTCGCAACCGGCGCGGTCGGAAAACTCAAGGTCACACGCGGAGTCGGCGGTTCTTGCACCGGCTCAACCGGGATCGTAGGTTCATTCACTACCGGCGCAACCGGCGGCGGCGCGACGAAATTCAATGGCGCGCGCGGAGCAGGTGGTTCTTGCGGCTCAATGCTGACGGGTGGCATCACTGGCGGCACAATCACCGAACGCACTGGCTCGATGCTGGGCGGCATGGGCGACGACGCTTCGACTGGTTCAACCGCAATCGGCGGCTTGGGCG
>CAZPIR010000653.1:0-2120 GCA_964586085.1 uncultured Anaerolineaceae bacterium
AGGAAGGGCAAGCGCAGTTAAATCGCCGGTGCTCCTTTTGCTAACCTTAAAAACAGAGCGCGGGGAAAAACTTGAGATCACCAAGCGGTGCGACAATTGTCAAAAAGACAAGACACACGTAACGCAATTCAAGCACAGCAACCGGAAATATAAACACGTCAATGTTTGTGATGCTTGTCTGCCGGATGTTTTTGAACGTTCTGGGAAAAAGGTTTTGGCAGGGACAACGGAGTAATCATGAATTATTTTTCCTTGCTCGACAAACACAAGTACATGAACCTCGCCACGTTTCGCAAGAGCGGCGAAAAAATGGTCACGCCGGTCTGGTTTGCCCAAGATGGTGAACGCGTGATTATGTTCACGGTCGCCACATCCGGCAAAGCCAAACGCATCCGCAACAATGCACGCGTTGAAGTCGCGCCGAGCGATCAACGCGGCAAGCCGTTGGGCGACGCGGTGCAAGCGCAAGCAAAATTTTTGCAAGGCAAACAGGCAAAGCAAGCCATTGGTTTGCTCAAACACAAGTACGGCTGGCAATTTTCCTTGTTTGAATGGTTCGGCAAAGCGCGCGGCAGTTCGGAGGATAATCGCGCGGTCATCGAAATCACCGCGCCGTGAAATTCCACCGCCAAGTCGCAAAGACGCGAAGATAAAATTTTTCTTTGCGCCTTGGCGTCTTTGCGGTAGGTGTAAAAATGTCTGAGCAAATTACCATTCGTCGCGCCACGCCGGACGACGCGCCAAGTATCGGTGCAATCTGGCAAGTGATTGCCGCCGAAAAAATCTACTCGGCGATTGATTGTCCTTTTACACTCGAACAGGAACGCGCGTACATCGCCTCGCTGACTGAGCGCGAAGGCGTCTTTCTCGCCGAGCACGCTGGGCACGTCATCGCGTTTCAATCGCTCGATTTGTGGGAGCACTTTATCCGCGCGATGAATCACGTCGGCACTGTCGGCACGCAGATTCTGCCCGAGTGGCGCGGACGCGGCATCGGCACACAACTTGCGGCGCACACACTCGCGTTCGCGCGCGAGCACGCGTACGAAAAACTTGTCATCTTTGTCCGTGCGAGCAACACAAGCGCGCAAGCATTTTATCGGGCGTTGGGTTTTCAAGCGTGCGGACGATTTGCGCGGCAGGTGAAAATTGATGGGCAGTACGACGACGAAATTTTGATGGAAAAGTTTTTGTAGTTGGACGCGGACAAATGCCGACGATTGCCGATTTGTTTTTTTATGCGGCAATCTGCGTCCTCGATAAAAAATGGAAAATACATTTCCCGTTATCATATTGATCGGTCGCCCGGCGGCGGGCAAAAGCGAAGTCATTGACTATCTCAAGAAATTGGCGGACAATGAGCGCAGAGCAAAAATGCACATTGCGCCGTTCGACGAGATTGACGATTTTGTGTGGGTCTGGGAAACGTTCGAGGATGACGACATTCGTTCCAAGCACGGTCACCCGCGTCAAAATACTGACGCCAATTATTTTTTCCTCGACCATTTTATCTGGAACCTTTACATCGAAAAGATGAACCTCGCGTTCGCCAAGCGCGTTGCGCACGATCCAAATTGTTTGCATGACCGCTCAGCGATCCTCGAATTTGCGCGTGGCGGCGAAAACGGATTTCGCGAAGCGTTCGCGTACTTGTCGGATGAAATTTTACAACGCGCAGTCATCGTTTACATTCGCGTTTCGTACGAGGAATCGGTGCGGCGCAATCACAAGCGCGCGCGCAAAGGGCAGGAAGATTCGATTCTGTATCACTCGCTACCCGATGCGAAAATGGATTTGTACTACAAGGTGAACGACTGGGAAGAAATTTCCGGCGGCAAGACCGAAGGCAGTGTCGAAATCAAAGAGCATCGCGTTCCGTTTGCTGTGTTTCAGAATGAGCCGGAAAAAACGGACGACCCGGCAAAACTGGGTCCGGCGTTGGAAGAGGTGTTCGGCAAGTTGTGGGAAAGCGTGACGGAAGACCGATGACCGACGACGGAATTTGCTTCCGCCTTCCGTCCTTCGTCTTCTGTCAACGAGGTTGAAATGAAAGAACTCGCTCAAGAATTTCTCGCTCAAAAACGTATCGCGATTGTCGGCGTGGCGCGTCCCGGCGACCT
>CAZPIR010000654.1:0-1053 GCA_964586085.1 uncultured Anaerolineaceae bacterium
AGACGGAGGACGGAAACGCATCCGTCGTCCGTCCTCCGTCTTTCGTCACTTTTTTTTTATTTTTCTCTCGACATCCATGATTTTCGCCACGCGTTTCTTGTGGCGTTCCTCGCTACAGTCCGTTTCGAGAAACACCTTGGCGATGTCGCGCGCGAGTCCGGCTCCAATCAATCGCGCGCCGAGCGTCAACACATTCGCATCGTTGTGCTCGCGCGCATTCCGCGCCGTCGAGAGATCATAGCACAACGCCGCGCGCACACCCGGCACTTTGTTCGCGACCATCGCCGAGCCGATACCGGCGCCGTCAATGATGATGCCGCGTGCCGCCGCGCCATCGCTCACAAGTTTGGCAACCGCGTACGCAATGTCGGGATAATCCACCGGATCGGTGGAGAATGCGCCGCAGTCATTGACCGCGTAGCCGAGTTCGACAAGATACTTGGAGAGGTCTTGCTTCATTGCAAATCCGCCATGATCCGCGCCCAGCGCAACAGTTTTTTGCGGAGCCGACGCCGGTGCAGAAACATTCGCGTCGAGCGCGCGCTTGTCTGCAAGCACGCGCTCGACCACTTGTTGCACCATCAAACGGATTTGGTCATCGTTGGGTTTCACGGGGAATTACTTGGAGGCGTACGAATAAGCCGGCACCAAGCCCATCATCTGGGGAGGCCAGTACGTTGCCCAGACTTTGCCGACAATTTTCTTGACCGACACAGTACCCCAGGCATGCGAATCGCTCGAATTGTTGCGATTGTCGCCCAGCACAAAATATTCTTCCGGCGGAATCGTCACCGCGCCGGTCGAGTACGCGCCCGGGTTGAGCGGGTACGGTTCGTCGAGTGCCTTGCCATTGATCAACACTTTACCGTCGGTGATTTGCACCTGGTCGCCAGGCAAGCCGATAACGCGCTTGATGAAATCGCGTTCCGCGCTCGTCGGCGGGACAAGCACCACCACATCGCCGCGTGCCGGCATCTTGAGCATGTATTCGACCTTGTTCACGAGAATAAATTGCCCATCGTGAAAATTCGGCTCCATGCTATAACCTTCGAT
>CAZPIR010000654.1:1063-2115 GCA_964586085.1 uncultured Anaerolineaceae bacterium
TTTTGCACGGCAAAGCGAATCAGCAAAAAAATAACGAGCGTCAAAACCAACGTTTCGACCAGCTCGCGCACCGCCGTGCCAACACCTTTCCACACCGATGGTTTTTCCGATGGCGCGAATGATTCCGGCGGCGACAGTTGTTCCGGCGGCGGGAGGGATTCGAGTTCGATAAAATTTGTTTGGGTTTCGTTTGAGGATTCCAAGAGCGTTTCCTTTCAAACGCAATTATAATTCAACTTGAACGAACACGCAATTATTCTCCCGCTTCGGCTTGCGCGGCAAGCCGATCGAGCCATGCCTTGTCTTCGACGCGCACCAGGTACGGATTGAACAACTGCGCGATACAAAACACAACCAGAATTGCGCCAAGCGTGGCAATCACCACGCCGGGATCGAACAGCCCGCCGAGCACACCACCGAGCGCGGTACTGAGGGGCCAAGTAAATTGCGCGATCAAACGTCGCACAGCAAACACCCGCCCTTGCAATTCGCGCGGCGTCTGCGTTTGCCAAATCGCTTGCGAGTGCGCGTTCATGATCGGCACCATGCTGTGCGAGGCGAATGCCATCGCCGCCGTCAGATAAAACCAGGGCGACAAGCCGAGCGCCATCAACGTGATGCCTTGACCGATTAACGCGACGACCACACCATAGACGCGGCGCGTTTTCAAACCGCCCCACGTGCTGATGAGCAAGCCGCCCAACACACCGCCAATTCCACCAATCGAACCCAGCAAAGCGAACGCCGTTTCGAATGTGAAACCACGCGCGCCCCAATCCGATGCGAGATTGAACTTGACGACGAGCGGCATGAAAATGCCCAGCGGCGAGCCGACAAAATTCGCAACCGTGAAGGTGCCGAGCAACCACAAGAGCGGTCGGCGTCGCCAAATGTACAGCGCGCCATCTTGAATGTCTGCCCAAAAACTTTTCTTGACACCTTGCGCGTCGCGCAAATCAGTCCGGTGCGGCGAGGGAATGTGCAAGAACGGCAAGGTCGCCGCCGCGATAAAAAATGTCACCGCATCAATCGTAATGGCGAGCGGCGCACCA
>CAZPIR010000655.1:0-2110 GCA_964586085.1 uncultured Anaerolineaceae bacterium
AAAACGCGCTTTCGATACATCAGATCAATTTACAGAAACAAATTTGCACAATCAATTTGATTTAATTCGCGTGTTCGATGTATACTAGCGGCGCGCAACGAGGGCTCGCCCATGATGGTCGAGCTAAATTGCTTGGCGCGAAATCCATTTGGCGAAAGGAGGTCACAACGCAACGTTAGGACCACATTCAACGGCGAATGAAAAATGATTGTCGTCTTGTCGCATGAATGTAAAAACGAGGAGAAGGAAAAAATGTTTCGCAATTCTGTTCGCATCCTTATCGCCGCGCTCTTGTTAATTGTTGTGATCGCGGCATGTGCACCCGCCCCCACCCCGGTTCCCACCGCCGCGCCGCCCACCAAAGCGCCCGCGGTCGAACCGACCAAGGCACCCGCTCCAACCCAGGCACCGGCACAACCCACCGCCGCGCCGAAACCGACTGAAGCACCCAAGCCCACCGAAGCACCCAAACCTACCGCCGTGCCCGCCGCAACAAATTTGCGCATCGGCGTGGGTATTGATGTCAACTCGCTCGACCCAATTTCGCAGAACAACACGACCGTCGCGAACATGTTGAGTTACATCGTCGAAACACTCGTGACCTTTGATGGCGATGGCAAAATCGTGCCCCTGCTCGCGAAATCGTGGACAACCTCGACCGATGGTTTGGAATGGACGTTCACCCTGCAAGACAATGTGAAATTCCACGACGGCACCGCGTTCAATGCCGCCGCAGTCAAAGCGAATTTTGATCGCTTGCTCGATCCCGAAGTCCAAGCGCCCGGTCGCGGCTCGTACACGATCATCAAAAGCACCGATGCCGTGAACGCGACGACCGTGAAATTCACGTTGAGCAAACGCTCGATGGCATTCCTCTCGACCTTGACCTGGCCCGCCTCCGCGATTGTTTCGCCCGCGACGATGGCGAAAGGTTCCGCTACGTACAAAGCGATTGCGACACCCGTCGGCACCGGTCGCTATACGTACAAAGAACTCGTCAAAGGTAGCAGTCTTACCGTCACCAAGAACGCAAACTACTGGGGCAAGAAACCGTACTATGACACCGTGACCTTTCGCATTTTGCCCGAAGCCGCCACACGCGAAAGCCAATTGCTCGCCGGCCAACTCGATGTGATGATTCTGCCACCGGCGTCCGACCTCGACGCGCTGAGCAAGAACTCGGCGGTCAAAGTTTTGCAAGCACCCAGCAATCGTGCGATCTTTGTCGCCATCAACACGACCAAGAAACCCTGGGACAATCCCAAGGCGCGCCAAGCGTTGAACTATGCGGTCAACAAAGACGAGATCGTCAAGAGCATTTTGTTCGGCGCCGGCTCGACCCTCGATGCGCCCATCGCGCCGAGCGTGTTCGGTTACTGCAAAACTGGTCCGTACAACTATGATCCCGAAAAAGCAAAATCGTTGTTGAAAGAAGCGGGTGTCGCGCCGGATACGCAAATCGAATTCATCTATCCGACCGGGCGTTATCTCCAGGACGCGCAAGCCGGTCAAGCGATTGGCGCGTTCATGTCCCAGGTTGGTTTGAAACCGCAAATGTCCACGATGGACTATCCGACGTACATCGGCAACATCACCAAACCCATCACCGAAACCAAGACCACGACCCACATGCTCCGTTGGGCATCGTCGTACCTCGACGCGTCCGGCTCGATGGAAGTGTTCGATTCGCGTTTGCAACCGACCAAAGGTTTCAACACCGCGTTCTACACCAACACCAAAGTGGATGACTTGCTCGACCAAGCGTTGAGCGAAGTGGACCAAAAGAAACGCGCCGACCTGTACTGCCAAGCGGAAAAGTTGGTCTGGGATGATGCTCCCTGGATCTTCCTCTGGTATCAACGATTCCCAATTGTCTACTCTGCCAAGATCAAAGGCATCGGTTACCTGCCGAACGAAATGTTTATGACGTTCGACGCCGAACCGGCGCAATAGTCTCTAGTCAGTTAGTCTCCTAGTCTTATCGTCGTCCGACTATTTGACTAGGAGACTAACGATGTATCTCGACTATGCTACGCTATCTCACTCGTCGTTTGCTCGCCGCCATCGTCACACTCCTGGGTGTGTCGTTCATCGTGTTCATGCTCATGCA
>CAZPIR010000656.1:0-2106 GCA_964586085.1 uncultured Anaerolineaceae bacterium
CATCAACCAACGATTCTTCCTGTCGCCGTCGTCCAAGCCGCGCCAGTCCTGTTTGATCGTGATGCGACCGTCGAGAAAACTGGCCAACTCACACGCGAAGCGGCAAAACAAGGCGCGCGTTTGATTCTGTTTCCCGAAGCATTCATCCCGGCGTACCCGCGCGGGTTTTCGTTCGGCGTCACCGTCGGCAGTCGCACACCCGAAGGTCGTCGCTTGTGGCAACGCTATTTGGAAAACGGCGTAGACGTACCGAGCGAGGCAACCGAAAAACTGGGTCGCGCCGCGCGCGAAGCAAACGCGTACCTCGTCGTCGGCGTCATCGAACGCGACGAGACAAGTCGCGGCACGTTGTACTGCACGATGTTGTATTTCGCGCCCGATGGTCGTTTGCTCGGCAAGCATCGCAAACTCAAGCCGACTGCCGCCGAACGCCTCGTGTGGGGCGAAGGCGATGGTTCGACCTTGACCGTGATTGACAGCGAGTTTGGCAAAATCGGCGGATTGATTTGCTGGGAAAATTACATGCCACTCGCGCGCACGGCGATGTACCAACAAGGCGTCGAAATTTATCTCGCGCCCACCGCCGATTCGCGCGATGCATGGCAAGCCACCCTCATTCACATCGCGCTCGAAGGACGCTGTTTCGTCCTGGGTTGCAATCAATTCGTGACCAAAGCAATGTATCCGACTGACCTGCCCTGCTATCACGAGTTGGCAAATCAACCCGAGGTGATGTGTCGTGGCGGAAGCGCGATTGTGTCGCCACTCGGTCAGGTGCTTGCCGGACCTTTGTTCGACCAGGAAGGAATTTTGTACGCCGATTTATCGCTCGAACAAATCGCGCAAAGCAAATTCGATTTCGATGTCGTCGGACATTACGCACGCCCAGATGTGTTTCAGTTGCGCGTGAATAATCAATCATAGAATCAAAATCATCCGAGAAAGACAATCGCATTCCCGTGACCACTCGCCCCAACCCCGCGCCTCTACCTTTGCATCATCCCGGCACCAGTCGCATTATTTTTCGCAGTCTCAGTTACTTGCGTCCGTACTGGTGTCGCACGACCGCCGCATATCTCGCGCTCATCGCGATCACCGCACTCGCACTCGTCGTGCCACAATTCATTCGCTGGATTGTAGATCACGGCATTGGCGAAAACGACACGTCGCTCTTACTGTGGTCTGTGCTTGCCCTGTTCGGCTTGACCTTGCTCAAAGGCGTGCTCACTTTTTATCAAGGTCTGTGGACGGAATCGGCATCGCAAAGCGTGGCGTACGATTTACGCAACGAGATGCATCGCAAACTTGCCGCGCTCTCGTTTTCGTATCACGACCGCACCGAGACCGGGCAGGTGCTTTCGCGCACGATGCAGGATGTCGAGCGAATTCGTTTTGTCACCGGGCGCGCCATTCTTCGTTTGATTGATGGCATTGTCCTGCTCATCGGCACCGCCATCATGCTCTTTGCGATGAATCCTGGGTTGGCATTGCTCGCGCTTGTCACCATGCCCTTGCTCGCACACCGCGCATTTCACATGGGGCGGCGTTTGCGCCCACTTTCACTCGCCGTGCAGCAACAACTCGCCGTGCTCACCACGCGGCTCGAACAAAATTTGCGCGGTGCGCGCATCGTCAAAGCGTTCGCGCAAGAGGACGCCGAGATTGCGCGCTTTGAACGCGAGAACAATCGCTGGTTCGATTTATCCGTGCGCGCCTCGCGCCTGCAAGCCATCAACACACCCTTGATTGATCTCATCGCCAACCTGAGCAACGTCATCATCATCGGGTACGGCGGTTGGCTCGTGATGCAAAATCAACTCACGCTCTTGTATCGTTCACAACGTACCTCGCGCAACTCATTCAACCTGTGCGTCGCCTGGGACAAATCGTGCCCGCGCTCGCGATTGCCGCCGCTGCTGGCGAACGTATCTTTGAAATTCTCGACACGCAATCCGAAGTGCGCGAATCGCCAAACGCCACGCCCCTGCCCGCGGTGCAAGGTCACGTGCAATTCGACCATGTGTCGTTCGCATACTTTCGTCGCCATCACGTCCTCACCGCCATCTCGTTCGAGGCACAACCCGGACAAATCGTCGCGCTCATCGG
>CAZPIR010000657.1:0-2101 GCA_964586085.1 uncultured Anaerolineaceae bacterium
CGTGGCCTCAAATGTTCATGACGCTGGGTTGCATGACCGGGCACATTGGCAAACCTGGACACAGCACCGGCGTGAGTTGCTGGGAAAAAGCCGGCAATGGCGGACCGAACCTGGTGGATGCCGGCGGCACGGGCTTGCCGAGTGCGGGCACCAACCCGGTCAAATCGCGTTTGAACAACAACGAATTGTGGGACGCGATTATCAATGGCAAATACACGAACGGCTACAAAGATATCAAAGATGTCAACATTCAAATGATTTATCACGGCGGCACCGGTTCGGCGCTGAATCAAAAAGTCGGCATGGTCAAAGGCATTCAAGCGCACCGTAAAGTTGAGCTTGTTGTCAGTCATTCGCATTTCCTCACCTCGAATTCCAAGTATGCCGACATTGTTCTGCCGGTGACGACACAGTGGGAACGCTGGGGTTACATCAAAGGCAATCGCGAGGTGTTGATCTGGGCGAGCCAGGTGACGCCGCCGTTGTACGAAGCCAAGGATGATATTTGGATCGCGGCGGAAATCGCCAAACGTCTCGGCGTGGATGCGACCAAGGTTGACCCAATGCCGTTGGCGCAACAAATCATGAATCAGATCAAGGGCGCGCAAGTGACGAAAGAGGATGGCAAGACGCGCGAGCCGCTGGTCACGATCACGGCTGAAGACGTCAAAGCGCTTGCCGCTCAAGGTGTCAAGATCGAAGCGCAGACGGGGCGCATTCCGCTCAGCGAATTCCGCGAAGTGGGACAGTACCAGGTCGCGCGCAAGCCCGGCGACAAGCTCGGCTTTATCGCGTTCGAAGCATTTCGCCAAGACCCGGTGAAAAATCCAATCAAGACCGCGACCGGCAAATTTGAAATTTACTCCAAAGCGCATGCGGATTTTATCAAGAGCAAGGGCTGGACCGAAATTGCGCCGATTCCGACGTACAACAAAGCAACCGAGGGATACGAAGACACGTTTGCGGATTGGAAGAAAAAGATCAAGGGTGAGTTCCCGCTCCAACTTGTGACGATTCACTATCGCCGCCGCAGTCACTCGATCTTTGACAACATTCCGCAACTGCGTGAAGTGTACCCGCAAGAATTTATGATCAACCCGGCGGACGCCGCCGCGCGCGGATTAAAGCTGGGCGACATTGCGTTGATTCGCAGTCGGCACGGCAAGGTCATTCGCCCGGTGTTTGTGACCGAACGCTTGATGCCCGGCACCGTGATGCTGGGTGAAGGCGCGTGGGCTGAATTGGACGACGCGACCGGCATTGACAAAGCCGGCGCGACGAACATTCTGAACGGCGCGATTCCGACCGGGCAAGGACATCAAGGTTGGAACAGTTGCAACGTTCAGGTCGAGAAATACAACGGCACGCTGGAACCGGATATGAAATGGCCACAACGAATTCCGGTGAAAGGAGCATAGCCATGGCTAAACAACTTGCTTTTCATTTTGACGCGAGCGCGTGCAACGGATGCAAGGCATGTCAGATCGCGTGCAAAGATAAAAACGATTTACCCCTGGGTGTGAACTGGCGACGCGTGGCGCAGTACGGCGGCGGCACGTGGTTGCCGCATCCTTCGCGCCCCGATCTTGTAGTTGCCAACAACATTTATGCGTACTCGATTTCGGTCGCGTGTATGCACTGCGAAAGTCCGGCGTGCGCGCAAGCCTGCCCGACGAATGCGCTGATGAAACGCGCCGATGGCGTTGTGCTCATCAATGCTGATCAATGTGTGGGCTGTCGCTATTGCGAATGGGCGTGCCCCTACGGTGCGCCGCAGTTCAACGAAGCCAAAGGCGTGATGACCAAGTGCACGTTCTGCGAAGACCTGCTCGCCCAAGGACAAAACCCGGCGTGCGTGGACGCGTGTCCCGCGCGTGCGCTCGAGTACGGTGAATTGAGCGAACTGCGCGCCAAGTACGGCATGGCGAATGCGATTGAGCCATTGCCCGCCGCGAACATTACCGCGCCAGCTCTGGTCATCACTCTGCATCGTCACGCGCAAGCGAGCGGCAAGGGTACCGGTCACATTCTAAACGAGGGAGAACTATAACATGAACGTACGAGAATGGGCGTTGATCATCTTCACCGTGCTCGCGCAAAT
>CAZPIR010000658.1:0-2090 GCA_964586085.1 uncultured Anaerolineaceae bacterium
CTCGAAACTCGCATCGCCACTGTAACGGTTTACCCTGACCGCGCGCGCATCACGCGACGCGGCAACACACGACTCGCACCCGGCGCACACACGCTCGTGCTCGAAAATTTGCCGACGACACTCATCGAGGATTCGGTGCGCGCGACCGGCAAGGGCGCGGGCAAATTGCTCGGCGTCGAGGTCGTAAAAACTTTTGTGACGCGCGCGCCCGAAGCCAACCTTAACGAACTCGAACGCCAGCTCGAAACGCTCGGCGACGAGGACAAGGCGTTTGCTGATGAGGAATCCGCCGCGAATGCGCGGCTCGAATTTTTGAACACGTTGCGCGATGCGACCGGACACGCGCTCGCCAAAGGGCTTGCCTTTGGCAACGCGTCGCTCGACCGCGCGCAAGAATTCACCGAGTACCTCGCGCGCGAACTCGAAGCGATTCACGCACGCCAACGCGACCTCGCACAGAAACGGCGCGAGCAAAAACGCAAACTCGAAGCAACACAGGCACAACTCGAAGCCGTGCGGCGCGTCGAGACGAACGAGCGATACGAGATTCGCGTCGGCGTTGAGGCAAGTGCGGAAACGGATTTTCAGTTGGAGGTGACGTACGCGGTGACGAACGCGCAATGGTCGCCGCTGTACGATGTGCGCTTGGAGGGCGGGCGCGTCGCGCTCACGTAGCTCGCCGAGGTCACGCAAGCGAGTGGCGAAGATTGGCGCGAGGTTGAGTTGTTGCTTTCGACCGCGCGCGTAGCCATGAGCAACGAAATTCCGGAACTCGATCCGTGGTACGTGGATCTGTTGCGACCCAGATTGATGCCGGCGCAAGTGGCGTCGGCTCGTGGTTCGGGTGCGCCAGTGCCGCCGCCCGCCGACGCGATGATGATGATGCAAGCTCTGCCCGCGCCGGCGCCGATTGCAAAAATGTTGGAAGCGACGGTCGAAGCGAGCGGCGCGGCGGTCACGTATCGCGTTGCGCGACCATTCAGTGCGCCGTCGGACAACTCGCCGCACAAGACCGCCATCACGACGCTCGACCTTGCGGCACAACTCGATTACATCACTGCGCCGAAACTCGCCGCGGAAGCGTACTTGCGCGCAAAAATCAAAAACGCATCCGAGTTTGTTTTACTTTCGGGGAGTGCCAACATTTTTCACGGCGCGGATTTTGTCGGCGCGACGGAATTGGAGCGCATTACATCGAACGAGGAATTTGAAGCGCAGATGGGCGTGGATGATCGCATCAAGGTCGAACGCGAGTTGACCGAGCGCACGGTGGACAAGTCGTTGATCGGCAACACGCGCCGCATCTTGTTCAGTTATAAAATCACGTTGACGAATTTGCTCGCGACCCCGGCGAAAATCGCTGTGCTCGATCAGTTGCCGGTCGCGCGCGCCGAAGAAATCAAGATTAAATTGCGCGACGCAATGCCCAAGCCAAACGAGCAAAGTGATTTGAATGTGTTGAAATGGGAATTGGAATTAAAGCCGCAAGAGAAACGCGAGGTCACGTTCAGTTTCAGTGTCGAGCATCCACGTGAGATGACGCTGACGGGGTTGGGAGAGTGATGAAAAGAGCCGCCGGGTTTGTAAAACCCGGCGGCTCTTGGTTTTACTCTTTTACCAATTCTAACTTGCCGCCGCAGTTGGAACATTTTTGTAGAGATTGTTTGACCGGGAACGTCGAGCCGCAGTACGCGCACTTGCGAATCATCTTGCGCTCCTTCAATCCGGGAAAAACGAACACGGTGCGATCCCCGCGCGGCTCTTGGCGACACTGTCCCTTGTCGCGCAGTTCATCGAGCGCGGCTTGCGCGACGGATGCCGGCACATCGAACGCGGACATGACCTGCGCGAGTGCAAGTTCGCCGTCGTTCTGCGCGGCAAGGTCGGTCACGCGTGCGGACAGTGTTGCCGGTTGCACGCTCGACCATTTGCGGTACGCCCACGCGCTCCAACCCGCGCCGACTAAACCTAACGCGAGCAGAACAAGCGCGAGCCAGAAGCGTTGCGGCTCGGCCATTGCCGCGCACAAGAACAATGCGCCTCCAGCGAGCAGTAAAATCGAAACGCCGAACACGCCAAAATAAATCAGC
>CAZPIR010000659.1:0-2077 GCA_964586085.1 uncultured Anaerolineaceae bacterium
TTTTTTGTTTCGTTCAAGCGTCCAGCGTTGCGAACTTTTCCCGATGAACAAATCGCCCAGCCACTCGGCGACTAGTTCATCGAACGGCAGAGCAAATTCGTTCGGCAATGCACGGTACGGCTCGACACTTGCCGGAATGACCGCGCGCAGTAAATCGGTCACGGCGCGATCATCACTCGATCTCAAAGGACGAATGTCCGGCGATTGAATAAATTGCCCAGGCGAATTTTTTTGCAATGTCCAATCGCCGCGCATTTCGAGTTCACGAAAACCCAGACTCGCATACAAATGTTGCGCGCCTAAATTGTGCGGACGCACGTTCAGCAAAACCGTTCGCGCATTGCGTCCGCGCAAATCATCGAGCGCGGCAAGCATCAACGCGCGCGCGATGCCCTGCTGACGAAATTCCGGTTTGACCGCAACATTGCTGATCATGTACAAATCGTGACGCCGTTCATCCTGAGTAATCGTCACATTACCGACGATGCGATTCTCTTCGATCCAGACCCAGCCCGAAAGATTCGGCGGAAATGCCGGCGCATAACTCAGCGTCCACATCCAAATGCCGACTTGACGCAACAACGGAAAATCGCCGAACGGAAAACTGTGGTCGGGACGAAACGCTTCTTCGAGTAAACGCGCGACGCCATAAATGTCGCGCACCGGATCGAGTTGGCGCATTCCGCGAAACGTGTTCGTGCGAACAGCTTGGGCAACCATCATTACTCGCCTTGTAAAAATTTGATCGCATCGTCGGCAGTGATTTTGCCGCGCGCGAGATCGTCGAGAATCGTTTTGCGTTTTTCCGGCGCAATCGTCACCGACTCTTCTTTCGGCTCGACGCCGGGTTCATAACCCATCGCGCGAATAATTTCGGTGAGCCGCGCACGCACCGCCGAGTACGGCAGTTCAAGTTCCTCACCGACCTTGTACGCGTTGCCTCGATTCTTGACGAACGTTTCGATAAAGCGAATTTCATCGGCACCGAGCCGCGCCAATCGCCCAATCGAAAATTGCCCATTAATCTCTGTGCCACACGCACGACAATCGAGCCGCGTCACCTTTAATTCTTCACCACAAACCGGACATTTTCCAAAAACTGGATACATTTGCTCAATTCCTTAACTGATTTCGCAAATATTTTTACCACAACAATCAATTTTTGTCAATATATTTTCAATAATTTTAATAATTTGGCAATTTTTGAAAACAAACAAAAACGCCCATTTTTAGCCAAAAATGGGCGTTCGATTTCAAATTTTAGAGATTTCAACTCGTTACAGCAAATCCATCAAATCATTTTGCTCACCGATTGCGCCGCCGAGTTGCAAAATTTGTTCGCGCGAAAATCCGGCTTGCGCGAGCGGCGCAATCACATCACGCACGAGGTCGGGCACGTGCATCGAGAGAATTTCGCACGCTGAATCGTTTGGCGCAATCGCATACTCACTCAACTGCGCCGGCAAAATCCAGGTCGTGCCCTGCTCTGCTTGGAACGATGCGTCGCGCGCGTGAATCGTTGCGCGACCATGAATCACGGCGATGATTTGAAAACGCGCGTTGGTGTGCAATACGATACGTGCGCGCACCGACCATCGTTCAAAAACAAAATACCGGCACGCGGCGAGAAATGTTTGATCGTGTGTCACGTGATGAATCGTGAGCGCAGAAATTTTTGGTTGCGCGAT
Organism: uncultured Anaerolineaceae bacterium; assembly: GCA_964586085.1. Classification (GTDB taxonomy): domain Bacteria; phylum Chloroflexota; class Anaerolineae; order UBA4142; family UBA4142; genus JACRBM01. Next base: position 1,689 of record CAZPIR010000659.1, read on the forward strand.
GCGCGTCAGGTGCGCGACGGCGAGCGATTGCTCAATGTGCAGTGGACGCTTGGTTGCATCGCGATCCCAGTCGTAAAACCGGTACGTCGTGTCCGAGTTCTGTTGAATCTCGGCAACCACAATTCCCTTGCCAATCGCGTGCACCGTACCCGCCGGCACAAAAATCACATCGCCCGCCGAAACCGGCACACGCGCCAGTAAGTTGACGAGCGTCTTGTTGCGCAGACTCGCTTCGAGCGTCGCACGATCCAGGTCACGCACAAAACCCAGGATGAGTTGTGCGTTTGGCTCGGCGTGCAAAATGTACCACGCCTCCGTTTTGCCAAATGGTTGGTGTTCCATCGCTTGCGCCTGCACGTCGTTCGGATGCACCTGCACCGACAGATCAT